>NZ_LZHP01000090.1:0-191910 GCF_001690605.1 Gilliamella sp. Nev6-6
ATAACAATAAAATTTAAATAGGGGTTATGATTTATGGCGTTTCTAAATATTCTTTGGGTTATTCTTGGCATAGGATTAATGTTACTTTTAAATATTCGTTTTAAAATCAACTCAATGATTGCATTATTAGCAGCTGCAATATTTGTAGGATTGATGGCTAAAATGGATTTACTAAGCATTCTTAAAACAATCAAGTTAGGATTTGGGCATACGCTTGGTGAGCTTGCTATTATTGTTGTATTTGGTGCTGTTATTGGAAAATTAATGGTTGATTCTGGTGCTGCTCATCAAATTGCACAAACACTATTAAAACAGCTAGGCATAAAATATGTAAAATTAGCTATTATTATCATGGGGCTTATATTTGGCCTAGCGATGTTCTATGAAGCAGCATTTATCATATTGGCTCCATTAGTAATTGCTTTAGCTAAAGAAGCTAAAATTCCATTTTTAAAATTGGCTATTCCAGGTGTCGCTGCGGCAACTACTGCTCATTCGTTGTTTCCACCACAACCAGGACCAGTTGCACTAGTTGATGCCTATGATGCGGATATGGGAATGGTTTATATTTATGGATTGATTGTTGCTATTCCATCTGTAATTTGTGCAGGTCTGATTCTTCCTAAATTTTTAGGTAATTTAGAAAGACCGACACCAGAATTTTTACAATCTGAAAATCCCATAGATGAAAATAATCTTCCATCGTTTTTTACATCAATTTCTGTTCCTTTGATTCCTGCTTATATTATGATTGCAACAACAATCGCAAATATATGGTTAGATAAGGAAACGATCGCCTATTCTATTCTCAATTTTCTCGGATCATCTCAAATTGCGATGTTTATCGCCATGATTACTGCATTTATATTATTTGGAAAAAAACTTAATCATTCAATGGAATGGATTATGGGTTCTTTTGATAATGCAGTTAAAGGCATTGCAATGGTTGTATTAATTATTGGTGCTGGTGGTGCACTAAAACAAATTATAATAGATACAGGTATTGGTGATACTATTGGTCAATTAATGTCAGCTGGAGGTATATCTCCTTATATTATGGCATGGTTAATTACTATATTAATTCGTTTAGCTACAGGACAAGGTGTTGTCTCAGCAATGACTGCTGCAGGGATTATCGGAGCAGCAGTTATTGATTCTGCTACAGGGACTATGCATGGAGTTAATCCTGCATTACTTGTGCTTGCAACGGCTGCCGGCTCTAATACATTAACTCACATTAATGATGCGTCTTTCTGGCTATTCAAAGGCTACTTTGATTTATCAATTAAAGATACTTTAAAAACATGGGGGCTATTAGAGCTAATTAATTCGATTATTGGATTAATTGTTGTGCTTATAATAAGTATCTTTGCTTAATTGTAACTATTTTCAAAAGGTTAATAACCATGCTTTGTTGTTAACCTTTTTATTTTTCTTAATAATATATAATTAGAAATTACATGAATTTTATCTATTATTTATAATTACTAATTATTGTTTTCTTTTCGTAAAGTTATGCAGAAACTGTAAATAAATTATTTTCAATAAGACTTTTGATTATAAATAAGGTAAATTATTAGGCTAATTCTTTTTTTGGTTTTTAGAAGAAATTTATTTTTATTGATTGAGAAAAGAGAGGATGCCAAGATATGCGTTTTAACCAACCAGAAAGATTAACGTCAATTTTGACAAAAACCTCTTGTTTGTCTAAGATTCAAGATAGAACTAATGCATTAAGAACCTTGGATAAGGCTATCAACGATTTATTGCCATCACCATTGAATCAACAATGCAAAGTTGCTAATTATCGGAATGGAGTGTTGATTTTAGAAGTAAGTTCAGCTAGTTGGTTGACGAGATTGAAATATGAACAAAGTAATTTAATATCGAGCATACGAACAAGTATCTTACCTTCTTTATCTTCTATCCAATATCAGATTAATCCGAATATTTCTGTAAAATTGGCGGAGTGTAATTTTCAGAAATCTAAATCGTCTTTGACTTCGAGTGTAATAACGCCCGCAAGTGCAAAGCTTTTATATGCATTAGCTGAAAATGCCCCAGAAAAGCTAAAAAAACAATTGATAAAACTTGCCAACCATGCAAAATAAGCGCTGGCAATTGATTTTCAATTTTATAAAATTATATATATTAAAAATACAGGGAGTGAATTATGGATAGAGATATGCTGACTTATCTTGTAATTGGATTAGTAATCGGCTTTATTATTGGTTTTATTTTTATAAGCGTCATTAGCCCTAAAGCTCGTAAATATGCCAAAGTAAAACAAGAGTTAGATCAAACAAAAGATGAATTAATAGCACAAAAACAAATGATTGCTAAACATTTTTCTCATAGTGCAGAAATATTGGATAATATGGCTAAAGATTTTCGCCGTCTTTATCAACATATGGCTGAAAGCTCTGGTCAATTTATTGATAGTGATAACGTTGCATCTTTGGATTTTGATTCTAGCTCTAATCCCGATGAAACAAAAGAAATTACGCTTGATAAGCAACCTAGAGACTATTCGGATAATTCTTCTGGTTTATTTAAAACAGATGAAAATAAATCTTAACAATTATAGTTTAATACGCCGTTAACCAATGGCAAAGCATTTTTATAGAGATTAATTTTTGTAAAAGCGAGAGTTATAAGATGATTAATTCATTAAAAGATCGAAAAAAATTGCTAAGTATTTTAGCTTTAAGTTTAGGACTAAGTTTATCTACACTTCCGAATGCTTATGCTTCTTTTCCTTCTATGACAACTGAGAACAGTGCTCAGCTTCCCAGTTTAGCACCTATGCTAGAAACGGTATTGCCTTCCGTTGTTAGTATTAAAGTTGAAGGCACTACTCAAATGCAAAATAATATGCCAGAGGAATTTAGACGATTTTTTGGTTATCCTGATAGTCAATCAAGATCTTTTACAGGGTTAGGATCAGGTGTGATTATTGATGCTGAAAAAGGTTATGTTGTTACCAATAATCATGTTATTGATGGTGCCGATAAAATTACGGTTGCTCTAAATGATGGGCATGAATTTAAAGCGAAATTAATCGGCAAAGATCCACAAAGTGATATTGCATTACTTAAAATCGACGATGCAAAAAAATTAACGGCAATTAAATTGGCGGATTCGGATAATTTGCGTGTTGGCGATTATGCTGTTGCGATTGGTAATCCATTTGGCATTGGTCAAACGGTTACTTCGGGGATCATTTCTGCTTTGGCTCGCAGTGGGCTTAATATGAATGGTTTCGAAAATTTTATCCAAACAGATGCTTCAATTAACCAAGGGAATTCTGGAGGCGCACTTATTAATTTAAATGGTGAACTTGTTGGTATTAATACAGCGATTATTGCACCAAACGGTGGGAATATAGGTATCGGGTTTGCTATTCCTAGTAATATGGTGAAAAGCTTAACTTCGCAACTTATTGAGTTTGGTGAAGTCAAACGTGGCGTGTTAGGAATCAAAGGGAATGAGCTAACATCAGATATAGCAAAAGCATTTGATGTTGATGTTCAAAAGGGCGCCTTTGTTAGTGAGGTGATAGAAAACTCAGCTGCGCAGGCTGCAGGAATTAAATCTGGCGATATCATTATTTCGATGGACAGTAAACCTATTGATAGTTTTGCTCAATTACGTGCAAAGATTGCAACAACAGGCGCAGGGCGAACTGTAACATTAGGCTTAATTCGAGATGGTAAAAAAATGTCTGTTGAGGTAAAACTCAAAAACAGTGATGAGGCAGTAACCGAAGCAAAATCACTTCATACAGCTCTTGATGGTGCAACACTTAGTAATGGGGAAATTAAAGGGCAAAAAGGCGTTTTAATAGAAAAACTCATTAAAAACTCGCCAGCATCTCGACTTAGCTTGCAAGAAGGAGATCTTATTACTGGGGTTAATAAAGAAAGAATAACTAATATTGCAGATCTTCGCAAAATTATTGATAGTAGCCCATCTGTAATTGCATTGAATATTATTCGTGGCAATAGCCGCTTATATTTGATTTTACGGTAATTATTTTGCTTTATTTCATCGATGTTTAGGCATCGATGAAAACATCATTTTAACCCTTATATAGATGTGTTAAAATTCTAACCATTGTTCCCTCTATCATTCTGATTCCAATGCTCAAGAAAATTCTATGGTCAATATTAATTGGAACTATTTTCGCTATTATCTTATTGATTGTTTTTCCTACGTTACGAAATGGAAATCAAGTAAATTTTTCAGGATCAATTTTTAGCGATGGTCCACTAAGCTATTCTAGAGCTGTCAACGTTGCTGCTCCAGCTGTCGTTAACATTTATAGTCGTTCGATTAATTCTGTTTCCCAAACATCTCAAGATAGCCCAATTACTCCGCTTGGCTCTGGAGTAATTATGAGTAAACAGGGATATATTATTACTAACTATCACGTTGTTGAGGATGCAGAACAAATTATTGTTGCACTACAAGATGGTCGAATTTTCGAGGCTTTATCAGTAGGCTCTGATAAGCTTGTTGATATTGCTGTATTAAAAATAGATGCCTCTAATATTCCAACTATACTCATTAATCCCCAGCGTGAGCCCAAAATTGGAGATGTTGTGTTAGCTATAGGCAATCCTTACAATATAGGGCAAACTATAACACAAGGTATTATTAGCGCTACAGGTCGTGATGGGTTAAGTCCGTATAGAAGACAGAATTTTATACAAACTGACGCATCAATTAATCATGGTAATTCTGGAGGAGCGCTAGTTAATACCAAAGGTGAATTAATGGGAATTAATACCCTCACCTTTGCAAAAAACCTAGGTAATGATATTCCTGAGGGTATTGGATTTGCAATTCCAGCTTCTTTAGCTGTAAAGATCATGAATAAATTGATTCAGGATGGCAAAATTATTCGAGGTTATATAGGTATTGATGGATTAGAATTTGCTCCAACGCAAAATCCAAGTGAGATACCAATAGTATTAGGTATTTTAGTTACCAATACAGAAGGTCCTTCGTTACAAGCAGGTGTTCTGGCTAATGATATCTTAATTATGGTAAATAATAAGCCAGTTAAATCTATTGTGGAAACAATGGATCAAATCGCTGAGTTGAAACCAGGAACGATTGTCCCCATTATAGTTTTGCGAAATGGTGAAAAAATTGAATTGCAAGTCACAATTGGCCAGCTATCAGTCTGATTGTTTTTTATGACTTGATTATAACGGCCATTGGTCGTATAATTCGCAACCTTATCATGTTTTTTAACACTTGTGTGGTGTATAAATTTTGCTTTATAGCCATTTATATAGCGACACAAACAGACTACAGAGGTTTATTATGAAAGAAGGTATCCATCCAGAATATACTGCAATTAGCGCAACTTGCTCTTGTGGTAATGTTATTAAAACTCATTCGACTATTGGTCATGATATTCATCTTGACGTATGTGGTGAGTGCCACCCATTCTATACTGGTAAACAACGTGATGTTGCAACTGGCGGTCGTGTAGATAAATTCAAGCAACGTTTTGCTATGATTGGCGGTAAAAAATAATTTTTAACGCTTAGTAAATAAAAGGCGCATAATGCGCCTTTTGTTGTTTTTGAATATTGATTATTTTAAGTATTGTTGATTATTTAGTCGGCACTTACTCATCAAGTAAGTTAGGATCAATACCTAAATCTCGCATCATTTTCTGAGCTTGTTCAGGAATACCGTCTTCACGATCTTTTTGTAAATCATCATCGCAAGGTAATGGTTGGCCAGTATAAGCATGAAGAAAAGCTTCACATAATAATTCGCTATTTGTTGCATGACGTAAATTATTAACTTGTCGGCGAGTGCGCTCATCAGTCAATATTTTTAATACTTTTAACGGAATCGACACTGTGATTTTTTTTACTTGCTCGCTTTTTTTGCCATGCTCTGCATAGGGGCTGATATACTCGCCATTCCATTCCATAATATTTTCACCAAATTACATCATAAATAATGTGGGTAATTTTAACGTTTTTTTGATTTTGCTGCAATCTACACACCAAGATAGTTAGACGTCTAGACATGTTGACGTCTTTTTGTAATGTGTTATTCTTATACAATCTATTCTTGAGCTAAACAAAGTACTATTTAGAGGAAGGTTATTATGGCTAATCAATTTAACAAATTAAGCCAAGGAACCATTGCTGTTCGTGGTGGACTCAATACTGATGAGCAATATGGCAGTGTTGTACCAGTTATCACTCCATCTACTTGTTATCGTTATGAAGAATTTGCTAAGCCAAGAGAGTTTGACTATGCAAGAAAAGCAAATCCAAGCCGCCGCTTAGTCGAGCAAACAGTTGCAAAATTAGAAGGTGGTGTAGATGCTATTTTAACTAACTGCGGTATGTCTGCCATCCACCTTATTAGTGTTGCCTTGTTAGCACCAAACGATGTAGTTGTTGCTCCTCATGATTGTTATGGTGGCAGCTATCGGCTTTTTAATAGTTTAAGCCAAAAAGGCTACTTTAAAGTAAAATTCGTTGATCAATCTGATCCTGCCGCATTGCAAGAAACATTGAGTTTACATCCTAAATTAGTATTAATTGAAACACCAAGCAACCCCTTGCTCCGAGTTGTAGATATTAAAGAAATTGCGCAGCAAGCACATAACGTTGGCGCTTTGGTTTTAGTCGATAATACCTTTATGACGCCTATTTTGCAAAAACCATTAGAACTTGGTGCTGATATTGTTACCCATTCTTGTACCAAATTTTTAAACGGGCATTCGGATTTACTCGCTGGCATTTTAGTTTTTAAAGATCAACAACTCGCTACAGAAGTATTATGGTGGGCAAATAATATTGGTACGCTTACTTCATCATTTGATAGTTATCTATTATTGCGTGGATTACGGACCCTTGCTGCTAGAGTAACAGTACAGCAGGATAACGCCCAAAAAGTTGTAGATTTTTTAGTTAATCACCCTAAAATAGCAAAAGTTTACCATCCATCGTTATCTTCAAACCTTGGGCATGATATAGCTAAAAAGCAACAAAAAGGTTTTGGTTCTTTGCTAAGTTTTGAATTAGCTAGCGATGATGATGTAATGCCGAAATTTTTAAAGGCACTTAATATTTTTACCTTAGCTCAATCGCTCGGCGGTGTTGAAAGCCTTGTATGCCATCCTGCAACTATGACACATTCAGGGATTAGTGCTGAAGCACGAAAAACAGCAGGTATATCAGATCAATTATTGCGAATTTCCGTTGGTTTGGAAGATATTGCTGACTTACTGAAAGATTTACAGCAAACGCTTGAGAACATTTAATTTAAGTCTAAAATATGAATAAGGTTGATGGCTATCGTTGTTATATGATTTCATCAACCCTTTATTTATGACTTGTTTTTGCGTACTCTATATTTTTTCTGAAATTTTCAATCTTTTCTTCAATTACCTTAAAAATTTCGCTAGCAGAATGTCGTTTAGCTCGAGCACACACTTTTGCTACTTCATGACAAACTAAACATTGCCTTGGTTGATCTTCAAATTGCGAACGTGAAAGACTTTTTTTTGTAATAGGGTCAATAACATCAATATCCCACAAACGCCCTAATGGGTGATTATCTTCAATATCCATACAATATTGTTTGAGCATATTAGCTGAACACTTTATAGCCATAATAGCCTCTGAACCAGTATTATGATGATAATGCTGTTCATTTATTATCAGGATACCATTTTGTAAAAAGCAGCGATGGAGAGCCTTAATTGCTTCATCAAAAAGATAACGTGCGCCACTACTGTTTTTTATAGTACCAGGAATGACTAAGCTTAACGATATGATGGGTTGTTCATAACATGTTATCGCCTGTTTTTGATTTTTTACACGCTGTTCCTTGGCTAATAACATTTGTTCAAGGCTAATTGGTGTACCATCAGAAAATTTAATCAACATTTTTTTCATTGAATAAAAAGTAATATAGAATAGAAATTAGTATAGCCTGATACTTTTACATATCAGGCTATGGTCATATTGGCAGGTTAGCGAAAATTAATCTTTAACTTCACGAACGACATCAATAACAGAACCATCGCGGAAATGGACAATACCAACGATTTTATCTTTGAATTCAATTGGTTTTGGTTCTCCAGTTAAAGAAACAGCGCGTTGATAGAGCTCTTCAATACTCATGACTGGTAAATTTGCTGCTTTTAAACGCTGTGCAATTTCAGGACGAGCAGGATTAACAGCTATACCATGGTCAGTAACAAGAACATCGACACTCTCCCCTGGCGTTACAACTGTTGTTACTTTTTTAATCACAGTAGGGATACGACTACGAATTAATGGTGCAACAATAATTGTTAAGTTTGCACCAGCAGCTGTGTCACAGTGACCACCTGACGCACCACGCATAACACCATCAGAACCAGTTAAAACATTAACATTAAAATCGAGGTCAATTTCTAGCGCACTTAGAATCACAATATCTAACTCGTCGACGCTAGCCCCTTTAGATGCCGGGTTTGCATAAACATTAGTTGATACTTCAATATGATCTTTATTACGCCCTAAAGATTGCCCAGCAGCGCCATCAAAGCTCTGCGTATCTAATAAACGTTTAACCAATCCTTTTTCATGCAAATCAACAATGCTTGCTGTAATACCACCTAATGCAAACGATGCAGTAATGTTTTGTGCGCGCATACGGTTCTCAAGGAAACGAGTGGCAGCAGTTGAAGAGGCACCTGAACCTGTTTGAATTGAAAAGCCATCTTTGAAATACCCAGAATGTTCAATAACATCTGCGGCATAACGAGCAATCATTAACTCTCGAGGGTTACTTGTAATTCGTGCGGCACCTACGCTAATTTTTGTTGGATCACCGACTTCATCCACTTTAACGATATAGTCGACTTGATCCTGACGAATGCTTGCTGGATGATTAGGATACCCAACAATATCTTCAGTCAATAAAACCACTTTTTTAGCAAATTGTGCATCAACCATCGCATAACCAAGAGCACCACATTGTGATTTGCCTGATACACCATTAGCATTACCTTGCTCATCCGCTGTCGATACAGCTAAAAATGCGATATCAATATTAATTTCACCGCTTTGGATAAGTTTTACACGCCCGCCATGAGAATGGATATGGACAGGATTTTCCATTAAACCATGAGAAATCGCATCGGCTAATTTACCGCGTAAACCAGAGGTATAAATTTTAGTAACCACACCTGATTCTATATGAGGAATCAGTGCAGCATTACAGCTTAATAGTGAGCTTGATGCTAATGTTAAATTTTTAATCCCTAATTTGCTAATAGTTTCAACTACTTTGTTGATAACTTTATCGCCTTCACGAAATGCATGATGGAAAGAAATGGTCATACCATCACGTAATTCACATTTTTTGATTGCTTGTTCAATAGAGTCACACAATTTACGCGTATATTTAGATTCATCTTTTAAATATGGAGTCGTGGCATTAGCGTCAATAAATGGCGTGATATTCTTGAGATCAGGGTGCTGTTTAAGCAAATCATCAATTTTTTTATTTATGGAAGTAGTCATTTTTCAATCCTATCAAATTTCTTTACGTACACCAGAATACTTGGCTAGCTCAATAACTTTTCTAGCACGAGCAATAATCGGTGCATCAATCATTTTGCCGTTTAGAGAGATAACGCCAAGACCTTTTCTTTCACCTTCTTCTGCTGCTTCAACCACTTTTTGGGCGTGTTCAACTTCAGCCGCTGTTGGTGCATATGCGTTATGTAGTAACTCAATTTGTCTTGGATTAATCAGTGATTTACCGTTATAACCTAATTTTTTAATTAAGCTGACTTCTTTTAAGAAACCTTCATCATCATTAACATTAGAATAAACCACATCAAAAGCATCAATTTTGGCTACACGCGCTGCATGTAGTACTGCACAACGAGCATAGAATAACTCTGTGCCATCACCTCGCTCAGTTTGCATATCAACAAGATAATCAAATGCTGCTAACGCAATACCAATTAAACGTGGAGAAGCTTTAGCAATAGAAACAGCATTAACTACACCTTGAGCCGATTCAATTGCAGCCATTAATTTGGTGCTACCAACTTCGCGTCCACACTCTTTTTCGATTCTTTCAACGTGCGCTTCTAACTCATGGATATCTTCGGCACAGTTAGTCATTGGTAAGCGCACAACGTCAACGCCAGCTCTTACTACTGCCTCAAGGTCTTTTAAGCCAAATGGAGTATCAAGTGCATTGATTCGAACTACTGTTTCAATTCCGTGTTCTTTATACACAGGAAGCAGTAATGTTTGGGCAACTAATAAACGAGCTGAATCTTTTTCTTTAATTGAAACGGCGTCTTCAAGATCAAACATAATTGAATCAGGTTTATAAACAAACGAAGTCGACAACATGGCAGCGTTTGCACCTGGAAGAAATAGCATACTTCGACGTAATTTTTTCATAGTAATTTACTCCAATCTAAGTTTTCTTCTTCTGCGCCACGTAATACCGCACATTGAATTCTTGCTTTAATAGCACAATCCAGTGCACCTTTATCATCGATAATGATTAAACCATCAGTGACATTAAGCTCATTTAAAGTTTGTTCAACAACCGCGCGGATTTGATCGCCAAATTGTTTATTAACATCACTATTAATGACAATTTCGATCCCCGTGTTTGGCATGACTTTGACTAACAAATCGCTAGATTCAAGAGTCCCTGCCATGGCTTCTTTTTGTATTTTCATTTTGCTACCTTTTAAAATGTATTAAATTTTAAATTTATCCAAATTAGCTGAAAGGTAATCCCATGTTGTCGATGGAACTAACTTTTTTACCTGTTCATATTGCTCAGATGCCAATAATTCTCTCACGACTGAGGCAGATATGATAGTATCGCCTTCAGTTATTCGCTGAACTTCAACAACAGTAATAGCAGGGCAATTACTAATCGTTTTATCTTCTAACCAATAACACATCGCTTCATTATAAGCTTTGGTGACTTCATCATAGGGTTCAGTTCCAACAAATCGATAGTTAATATTAAGCGTTGGAGCAATATAATTTCGGAATATAAGTAAATCGATGCCCATATAAGCTCGATCAATTTTTGCCTTATCTTTTAGAAAGTAAGTTGGGAATGTTGCTCTTGATATAATATAAGGTGAGCTTGCATGCACAGTAACATTTTTTATTTGTTGAGTGCCATCTTTAACTAACTTTAAGCGTGTATCAAATGAAAATAATGAAGCATTTTCATTGACGACAAAAACATGCAACCAATCACATTGGCTTGCTGCATATTGGATAAGATATTGATGCCCTTTAGTAAAAGGGTTGGCATTCATTACAATACTACCAATTTTTTTCCCTGCTTTTTGTTGTGCATTTAGCTTTTTACAATACTGCTTAATTCCAACAGGATTGTTTTCCATTAGAACAACTAGCCCTGTAATTTCAACAATAGGGTAAAAACCACATCCTTTAAAAAAATCTATATTTTCAGGCTTGGTATATAAAAAAAGGTGAAAATAGCCATTTTCATTGGCATATTTTATTGTGTAATCCATTAAAGTTAGATTTAGTTGATTGCCACGGTAATCTGGATCAATAGCAACACATTTTATAATATCACGATCAATACCAGCACAAGCTATAATTTTAGCGCTAATTTTCGCTACAACAAAAAGAGTAACTTGTGGATCTAGCTTGAGATCAGATCGCAGTAATAACTGCTCAATTTCTTGATAATCTTGCTCTGACTTAGAAATATCAATAACCGTGTAATCAACCAAATCGTACATGAGTTTACCTTTTTTCAGCTACTACATAATTGGTTAAACGACCAATACCCGTGATTTCAACTTCTATTTTATCACCATCTTGCATAAATACAGGTGGATTGCGTTTTTTACCAACACCACCTGGTGAGCCAGTAAGAATCACATCTCCCGGAGATAAATGGGTAAAAGTACTAATATAAGAAATTAATTCAGGTACAGTATGCACAAGATTCTTAATTGAATCATGTTGCATTTCTTTCCCATTTAAATAGGTGGTTAAAGAAAGCGCTTTTGGATCTGGAATCTCATCGCGCGTTGTAATACATGGGCCAAATGCACCAGTATTTGGCCAGTTCTTACCTGCGGTAAACCAGGTATATTGCCAATCACGAATAGAACCATCCATATAACAACTATAACCAGCTACATAAGATAACGCATCTTCTTGTTTAATGCGAAAACCAGTTTTACCAATAATAATAGCTAATTCGCCTTCATAATCCAATTCATTAGTAATGGCTGGTTTAATAATGTTGGTTTTATGACCGGTTTGTGAATCTGGAAAACGAACAAAAAGCGTAGGAGCAGAGCTGGTTTCATTAAATTCTGCACGTTTTTCAGCATAATTCATACCAACACATAAAATTTTGTTTGGGTTTGGAATAACAGGTAAATAAGTAATGTCTTGCTCTTCAATGTCACTTGGGGCATCTAGGTAGGTTTTGGCAATAGATAGCCCTTCCTCATCAGCAAGTAGCGATTTTAAGTCAACGTATTTATCGCCCAATTTTTCTTTTAAATCAATAATGCCATTTTGAGTGAGAAGACCAAAACTTGCTCTACCAGAGACAAGATAACTGACAAGCTTCATGAAAACTCCTTAAAAGCTGTTGGTGTTGATAGTAAATATGAAATAAAAATAAACAACCTTAGTATAAACCAAGGCTGTTCGTTAATATGTAAATTCTATACTAAGAAATTGCCGAGAATGAGTAATGATACAGATACATTGATTGCACCACCAATACGAGTTGCAATTTGTGCAAATGGCATAAGTTCCATACGTTCTGCAGCTGTTAAGATTGCCACATCACCTGTTCCACCTTGACCACTTTGGCAACATGAGATAACTGCTGCATCAACTGGGTACATACCAAGTTTTTTAGCAACAAAGAAACCAGTGGTAACTAGGCTAACTACAGTACAAACAATAACAATTAAGTTTGTAATAGTGAAAGCTGCAACAATTTTATCCCATGGTGTAATTGCCACACCTACCGCAAATAAAATTGGATAGGTAACTGAGGTTTGGAAAAATTTGTAAACAACTTGTGAACCACTTAATACTTTAGGCGAAACACCAGAAATTAGTTTAACAAAAACTGCAGCAAATAACATTCCTACTGGTGCTGGAATACCCGTTACTTTATGCCCAATCATACCAACCATATAAAGAATAGCGGCTAACAATACACCTGAAGCAAAGGTTGTTACATCAATAATAGATTCAGTTTTAGCAGCTTTTTTATCCATAACTTCATCATCTGCAGATGCAGGCAATAATCGACCGTTACCTGTTAAGTGTGGATAAACTTTACCGATGCGATTTAAAATGCCACCACAGATAATACCCGTTAAACCACCTAACATAACAATTGGTAATACGCGCCCAAGTGCTTCACCTTGCTCCATACCTAAAATTGATGCATATCCAATTGAAAGTGGGATCGCCCCCTCACCAACACCACCAGCCATAATAGGTAATACTAAGAAGAAGAATGTTTCAAATGGCGTTAAACCAAGTAAATAACCAACACCAACACCAACAATCATACCAACAATTTCACCACAAACCATTGGACCGAAGATTTTTAAGAAGCCTTGAATAAGGGTTTTCTTATCCATATTCATAATGCTGCCCACAATGATACAACAAATATATAAATACAGAATATGCGTATCTTTATAGAATTTTGTTGTAGCTTCAACAACTGGTTTAGGAAGAATACCATAATAAACTAATGCTGATGGAATAAAGGTTGCACAAATTGCGGCAGCACCCATTTTCCCAATGATAGGTAAACGTTTACCGATTTCACCACATAAAAAACCAAAAAAAGCACAAGTCACTACCATGACAACAATTTCACTAGGCAATTTACCCGTTACTAATACTTCACTAAAGATAAGGATGCCGGCAATAATAAATAATGGTAATGGAATGACACCAATTTTATAGTTGTCCATTAGGCGCCACCAATTATATGGCCAACCTGTTAGCCTTTCTTCAAAGGGCTTACTCGTTGATTCTTTTTGATTACGTTTATTTTCAAGTGACTTGAAATCCGCCATTTATTTTTTTCTCCAAAATGATTTTACTTATTCAAATTCAATAAGCATATCTTTACAAAAAATTAATAAAATTTTTGTGATGTAAATCATAAATTAACTGTGGTTTTTATGGTTTTAACGGCTATATGTTTTTTAATGCTATGTTAGAATTATGTTAATTTAATTTGAGAAGTAAATGTAAAATGCGAAAAAAAATTCAGTTATCGTTTACAACAAAGCTTTTTTTATCGCTGCTGTTTTTTTCGTTGATTGTGCTTGCGTTATTACAGAGCTATATTTGGAATACGATAGAAACTAATTTATATCGTAGCCTAGGCGAAAAAGCTCAAATCCAAGCAAAAGAGCTATCTGTTTTACCAAGTTTAATCCAATATGTCAAAGATAAAGATACATCAAAAATAGCCGACCTCATCGTAGATATATTTGAACAAAGTGATGCTAGCTATATTGTTATTGGTGATGCAAAAGCTAATCGTCTATTCCATACGGCTAATAGCCCTTTACACTCGCCTATGATTGGTGGCGATAACAAAGAGGTTCTTAGTGGTAATAGTAGCATTACAATTAGTGAGGGTTCTCTTGGTTTAGCATTAAGAGGTAAAGCGCCGATCGTTGATAACGGTAAAATTATAGGTATTGTTTCAGTCGGTTATATGATTGATGATATTAATGCACTGCATATACAACAAGTTATACCATTTATTATTTGTTGTTCATTATTGTTTTTAGCGTTATTTATTTTTTCTTATTTTTTTTCAAAAGCAATAAAACAACAGATGTTTAATTTAGAGCCTAAAGCAATTGCATTACTGGTAAAAAGCCAAAAATCGATTATGGAATCTATTTTTGAAGGTGTTATTGCAATCGATCTGAGTTATAACATTATCAATATTAATCAATCAGCTCGCACTATGTTGAATATTAAAATAAGTGATGATGAGCTACATAAACATAATTTAAGCGAGTTTATTCAATCAACCGATTTTATTTTTAGAAATGAAAGTCAAACAGAAGACATACACGATCATATTTGTTATTTCAATAATATTATCGTGATTGCAAACAAAGTTCGCGTGGTGATCGATGATAAAATTCAAGGTTGGGTTATTACTTTCCGTAACTTTGACGATATTAATATATTAAGTATGCAATTAACACAAGTGAACCAGTATGTTGATAATTTACGTGCATTAAGGCATGAGCATCTTAATTGGTTGGCAACATTATCTGGTTTAATTTATATGAAACGGTATGAAGAAGCTCAATCTTTTATTGCATTACATTCTGCAGATAATCAAAGCAATCTAGATTTTATTACGGAGCATTTTAAGGTTCCAGCTGTATGTGGTTTATTAATCGGTAAATATTCAAAAGCGCATGAGCTAGGCTTAAATTTAATATTTGATCCTGCATGCCAATTAAGTGAATTACCCTTACTTATGGCTGAAACAGAATTTATGTCAATTTTAGGTAACTTGCTTGATAATGCTTTTAATGCGAGTTTGAAAAATGATCCTGGAGATAAAACAATTTATTTATATCTTAGTGATGCAACAGACGAAATTGTATTAGAAGTGACTGATCAAGGTTGTGGTGTTGATAAAAGTATTCGTAATTCAATTTTTGAACCAGGCGTCACATCACAAGAGGGTAAAGAACATGGTATTGGTTTACACCTTGTTTCAACTTACATAAAAAAAGCCAATGGTTATATTACGTTTGAAGATAATATTCCCTATGGAACCATTTTTTCTGTATTTATCCCTAAATAATAAAAGGTAATTATATGAACGAGTTTCAAGAAGATGTCATTAAAGTGCTTATCATCGAAGATGAGCCAATACTAGCTGAGTTAAATGCAGAATTTATTCAAAAAGATACAAGAGTTAAAGTCATAGGTATTGCTTCCAATCTAGAAGAAGCTAAAATCATGGTTGAAAGACTCAAACCAACATTGATTTTACTGGATAATTATTTGCCTGATGGCAAAGGAATTGAATTATTTGAATATATTATTAATAATCATTTAGATTGTTATGTAATTTTTATTACAGCAGCAAGTGATATGGAAACGTGTAGTAAAGCCATTCGTTACGGTGCTTTTGACTATTTGATTAAGCCAGTTTCTTACCAACGTTTAAAACATTCACTTGAACGTTTTGAACTCTTTTTGTATCGACAAAGCCTACAAAAACATGTCAACCAACGAAAAATTGATGAGCTTTTCAATTTACAAACAAAAGACTTTGTGAACATGAATCGACACTCAAAAGGTATTGAAGAAATCACTTTACAGAAAGTGAAAGACATTTTTATGCAGACCGATAACGTACTAACCGTTGATGAAATAGTTGAAAAAGCCAATATTAGTAAAACAACTGCCAGACGATACTTAGAGTATTGTGTTCAAATAAAATTATTAACGGTCGAGCTTAATCACGGCAAAATTGGTCGCCCAGAAAGGCTATATAAACGTTTAGGGAAATAGTTAACCTAATTAAGACAATTTTTATACTGTAACTTATTTTCTATATAATTGATAATTATATAAATATGCTTATTTGTTATTTTATCTGCGAAATATTTGATGTTAGATTGAACTAAGTTGTCAGATAGTTGCATTTTGCAGTACCAAATAATAAGAGGTAAGCATATGTCTTTAGCTATAGAAAAAATTGCTACTAATGAAAATAATGAGATTGACAAAAATGGGGCATTTGTTCGCCAAGCAAACCGCTTTGACACACCATTTGGCGATAAACCCGGACAGTTACCTGTTGAAGCTGGTCGTTACCGTTTAATTTGGGCAGCGATATGCCCTTGGGCACATCGCTCAATGATTGCTATCAAATTATTGGGATTAGACAATGTCATCAGTGTAGGTAAAGTAAACCCAATTAGAACTAATAAGGGCTGGGAATTTTCACTGGATGCTGGCGGTGTTGATCCTGTGCTTGGTATCCGCTATTTACCTGAAATCTATGCTTCAACCGATCCACTATATGAAGGAAGAGCAACAGTGCCAACGGTGGTTGATATTAAGACAGGCAAAGTTGTCAATAATGATTATTTTAAGCTTACTTATTATTGGGAAACAGCATTTAAATCTTTTCATAAAACTGGCGCTCCAGACCTTTATCCTGAAAAATTACGTGCTGATATTGACGCACTAAATGATGTAATATTCCATGAAGTGAATAATGGTGTGTATAAAGCGGGTTTTGCACGCACGCAAAAAGCCTATGAAGATGCATATCATCTTATCTTTAATCAATTAGATAAATTAGAACAGCGTTTGAGTCAATCACGTTATCTATTTGGTGATCAAATTACGGATTCTGATATTCGCCTTTATGTTACTTTGGCTCGATTTGATGTTGCCTACTATTGCGCTTTTAAAACCAATCGTAATCGGATTATCGACTATCCTAACTTATGGGCCTATGCTCGAGATCTTTATCAAATACCTGCTTTTGGCGAAACAACGGATTTTCAGGCAATCAAAAAAGGCTACTTTTTAGGAGATAGCGCGCATAATCCCTATGACATTTTGCCTTTGGGGCCTGATGTCAATAATTGGCATACTCCACACAACAGGGACAAACAGATTAGTTCAAGTCAATAATTTTAATGGGATAATTATAATGCCAAATATATTGGATGTCGGATTGATTTTTACCCAAATTCCAACGTTACTTGCTTACTTGCCTGTAACACTTTTTATTACCTTTTTCTCGATGCTACTTGGCATCATTTTAGGGTTAATGATTGCTATCGCCAAAATGAATAAAATACCAATATTATCACCGATAGCGACGGTTTTTGTCTCTTTTATCAGAGGCACGCCATTATTGGTGCAACTCTATTTAAGTTTTTATGGCATCCCCATTCTATTACGTTATATCAATTATTTTTATGGCACTGATTATAATATCAATGGCATACCCCCAATGCTTTTTGTATTAATTGCATTTTCTTTCAACGAGGCGGCTTATAATTCAGAAACAATACGTGCGGCATTGCACTCTGTTAATAAAGGACAGATTGAAGCAGCACAATCATTAGGCATGACCTATAGTCAGTTGTTACGTCGAATTGTCATTCCTGAAGCTTTTATTGTGGCATTACCCAATTTAGGTAACGCAATGATTGGTTTGCTAAAAGGCACATCGTTAGCGTTTGTCTGCTCAGTCACAGAAATGACTGGCAGAGGCAAAACCTTAGCAGGACATAGTTACCGTTATTTTGAAGTTTATATTTCATTGGCATTAATTTATTGGGTCTTAGCCATTATCATTGAACTAATTGTCAAATATTTGGAAAAGCGCTTAACCATTTCTGATTGTGCTAGCACCCCAAGTTATCGCCGAGGAAAATTATTATGATTAATGTGCAAAATTTAACCTTGTCTTTTCATCATAATCTTATATTAAATCACCTTAACTTTCATATTCACCCCGCTGAAATTGTGGCGATTATTGGGGCTTCTGGTGCGGGTAAGTCAACGCTTTTGAGATGTTTAAATTTATTAGAAAAGCCAAAGCAAGGTAAGATTCGCATTGATAATTTTCAACTTGATGTGAGTTGTATAAAAAGACATGAAATTGTTACATTTCGCCAACAATCGGCAATGGTATTTCAACAATTCAATCTATTTCAACAAAAAAATGCCTTAGAAAATGTGATGGAAGGGCTAATTGTTGTCAAAAAATACTCAAAGGATAAAGCACAACAGATAGCACACGAAAAACTAGTGCAAGTAGGACTCGGCGAACGAATCTATCACTATCCCAAACAATTATCTGGTGGGCAACAGCAACGAGTTGCCATTGCTCGAGCATTAGCTATGGAGCCCAAAGTCTTATTACTTGATGAGCCAACCTCAGCGCTTGATCCCGAGTTAGTGGGTGAAGTATTAGCAACAATAAAAATAGCTGCTAAATCAGGAGTTACTATGATTTTAGTTTCTCATGAAATGAGTTTTGTGCATGATATTGCAACTAGAGTGCTATTTTTAGATAAAGGCAAAATCATTGAAGATGGTTCACCACAGCAGATATTTGCAAATCCGACGCAACAAAGAACAAAAGATTTTTTAGCGAGATATTATTCAACAGGGCAAATTGATTACGAAATTTAATAAATGGAGCATGAATGAAAATTGTTATTCAACAACATTGTGAAGATATTAATTGGCAAGATGTTGCTGATTTGCTGACTTTTTATGGATTAAGCTCATTTGACGCAAAGACACAAGAACAGGTGTTTCGAAATAGTTATGCTGTGGTATTTTTACTGGAAAAAGATCGAGTTGTTGGCGTAGGGCGTGCATTATCTGATGGTATTTGCCAAGCTGCAATATATAACATTGCATTGGTAAAACGCCTCCATGGGCAACAATATGGAAGGCTGATTGTTGATAAACTCGTTGAGCGAGTACAACACTGTAATATCATCCTTTATACTCACCCACAAACTGTCGAGTTTTATAAAAATTTAGGTTTTGATTTAATGAAAACGGGCATGGCTCGTTATCAACCCGAGCACCTAACTGAAATGAAGAATATGGGGTTTATTTAAAATATAGTTAAAAAACCACTCAAAATAAGCGAAACATTGATCCAAACCAAAGGGAGGTATTGCATTATGAACGGCAAAAAATGGTATTTTTTTCTAATATTAGGTGCTTTGTTTTTAACGAGTTGCGACAATCAAAATAAAGGCACTAAAACTATAGGTACTCAAACTACAGGGAAAGAAAAAATTGTTATTGCAACGTCAGGGTCACCTAGTCCTTTTTCTACAGTAGATGGACAAGGCGAGTTAATGGGATATGACATTGATGTTGCAAAAGCAATATTTGCACAGTTACCGCAATATGAGGTTCGTTTTGAAATTACTGAATTTCCATCAATTTTAGCTGGGCTTGACTCACAACGTTATCACGTGGGCGCTAATAATTTCGCCATGAATGAAAAACGGAAAGAAAAGTATTTTTATTCTGCCCCTATTTTTCAAAACCAATACGCCATTGCGGTGGCAAAAAACAATAATGATATAAAACAATTTAGTGATCTTAATGGGAAATCGACAGAAGTTTATCCAGGTCTTAACTATGCAACCGCATTAGAGTTATATAATCAACAGTACCCTAATAACCCCGTCAAAATTACCTATAGTGAAGCGGATTTATTGCCTGTGCTACAGCATGTTGAAACAGGGCAATATGATTTTCAATTAATCGATAAAGTGATGCTATCACAATTAATTAATGAACATAATCTTAACTTGAAAACAATAGAATTAAGTAACGATGATGCCGATCGAATTGCCTTACCATACAGCTATTTATTAATCAGCAAAGGGAATAAAGGCGAACAGTTAACTAAAGATATTAATGAGGGAATAAAAAAGATTATCAGTAATGGTGAATTAACGAAAATAAGTGTTCACTATTTTGGCGCTGATTATTCACCTAAATAAGCAATTTTCTATTCTTTTTAATTGATTTTTTATGGTAACCGCTATGCGAAAATACAAAACTACCTGAAAGTTTTTGATAAGTATTTTTTGCAAAAGTTTTCAAGTTTTTTTACCCAATGTTTTATTGGGAAAACCTTTGGTTATCCGCTCAAATTTTGCCGAGAGATAAAATAGGCATAAGGTATTATACAACCGAAACTGCTCAATTACGGTAGATCAAACTATCTCTGATAAAATTGGGAGGATTTCTGTAATAATATTGATTAAGAATAAACAATCAAAGAAGAGCTAATACAGCGTAAAACTTAGTTTCGAACCAGCAAAGCTAGCGAGCTAAGCGCTTTTCAATAGCACAATGCTAACAACAAAAATCATTCAGAAAAACCATTGATTTTATTGAATTTTTTATTTCACTAAAATTTACTTTATATCTATTTTAAGTGAAAAATCGTAACAAACAGTTTGTTTATTAACAATAATTTTCTAGTTTATTATTAGCGTACATAACTATTTATTATAATGACGCTTGACAATTAGTCTGTAACCGCTGATAATTGCGCCGTTTTTTAACCTTATATTTTAATTTTAGTGAGGTGGCAAAATGCCTGTAGTTAACACTTTATCTTAATGCCGACACGGTATTCTCTATTATATTGTCTTTTGCTAGGTATTACCTAAGCGCTTTTATTGCAATTCAATCTATAGATTTTTTGCCTTGTCGGTTTTCCCTTATTTTTTGGAGAAAACGTGATGACAATGGAATCTTATATTCAAAATTTAGAATTAATTAAATACCCACGAACACCACACCTAGAAGGCTCTCGCTTACAATTTGGTGATAGTGACCATGGACAACGCCCTTATAATCAATTAGTTGGTCAACATATCGTTGTTGAAGAAAAGTTAGACGGCGCTAATTGTGCTATTAGCTTTTCAGCCAGCGGAGAACTATTGCTGCAATCTAGAGGGCATTATTTAATGGGGGGGGCACGAGAACGCCAGTTTAATCTATTAAGGCGCTGGGCTTGCGTGCATGAATATTGGCTATTAGAACGATTAGAAGATCGCTATATTCTTTATGGTGAATGGCTACATAAAAAACATGCAATTTTTTATGACGCACTGCCTCATTATTTTTGCGAGTTTGATATTTGGGATAGGCAACAAAACTGTTTTTTATCTACGATAAAACGGCATCAATTACTAGCAGATGGTCCTGTTTTATCGGTGCCAGTTTTATTTGCAGGATCGGCACCAGCTAAATTAAGTGAATTATTGAATTTGGTTAAGGAATCTTTGGCTAAAACAGCTAATTGGCGAACTTGTTTTGAAAAAATTATAACTCGCGAAAAACTTGATTTAACCAAAGCATGGCAGCAATGTGATAATTCTGATTTTATGGAAGGATTATATCTAAAAATCGAATCGGAAGAACAAACAGTTGATCGTCTTAAATGGGTTAGACACGATTTTGTGCAAGCGATTTTAGATGCAGGGCAACACCATTCTGAACAACCCTTTATTCCTAATCAACTAGCCAACGGTGTTGAACTTTATACACCACAATTAACCGTGAATTGGAACAGCAGATTGATAAATGGAGGAAAGGTATGAATTATCCAGCATTAAAACAGCAAATAACACACACCATAGCAATGGATGATTTTAGCCCATGGTTAAGCTGTATTCCTGAATTAAACCGTTTGTTAACTACACCTCAAGATGCTATGTACCATGGCGAAGGGAATGTATGGATTCACACTCAAATGGTTATCCGAGCATTATTGGGGCAGAGTGAATTTGCTAATGCAACAGAAGATGAACAATTTGTGTTATTTATGACGGCCTTATTGCATGATATAGCTAAGCCTGAAACGACTATAATTGATAAAATCACAGGTAAAATTACCCAACCTCGGCACTCAAAAAAAGGTGAGATTTATAGTCGCATATTATTATGGCGAATGGGCGTACCGTTTGATTTAAGAGAGCAAATTTGCCGAATCATTAGCGTACATCAAGTCCCTTTTTTTGCTTTAAATGAAGAGCGAAAAAATAGAACACCTGAATATTTAATTCATCATTTATCGTGGCAGCTACCTATTTGGATGTTATGTCTACAAGCTAAAGCGGATATGCAAGGTCGCATTTGTGCCGATAAAAAAAGAGCACTTGATGAAGTTGAGCTATTTAAACAGTTGGCACTTGAAGAAGGGTGTTTATATCACCCTCGCCAATTTGTGGATGATTATACTCGGGTTCAATATTTTCGGGGAAGTAATGTCTTACCTGATTATGCGTTATATCCCCAAAAAGGATCGGAAGTAATTATGCTAGCAGGTTTACCTGCTTCAGGTAAAAATAGTTGGGTAAGCAAACATTATCCAACATGGCCTGTTGCGTCTTATGATGATGCCAGATCTGAACTAAAACTGAAGCATGGCGAAAATGAAGGGCAGGTTATACAGTTTGTCTTAGCCAAGGTAAAACAGTGGTTAAGAGTAAAACAACCTTTTATTTGGAATGCGACCCATTTATCGCAAGAAATGCGACAAAAAGCGCTCGATTTACTCTACGCTTATCATGCCAACGTGAAAATTGTATATATTGAACAACCAGAAAAAGAGTTATATCGCCGAAATGCTGCGCGTGATACGACTTTGCCCAATAAAACCATTCAGCGGTTATTAAATAAATGGGAGGTTCCGCTACCAACCGAAGCACATAAGGTAAGCTATGTAATTAACCAATAATTGCATAATATCTTATAAGGTAAATTGGGGCTGATATCAAAGCCCCAAAATTGCTTAAATAGCTGTTTACTTAAATAGTTGTTAGCTTCAATAGTTGTGTACAATATTAAATACCTTTATTTTAATACCCATAAATAAAGGTTATTTCTTATTGGTTTATCTTATTTGTTATACTCAGACAAAAACCAAGTAATAGCAATTAAATCCGCCGAACCGCCAGGACTTAAATTACGTTTAATGAATTCGGTATCAAGTTGATATAATTTTTTTCGACCGTCAGAATGAATAATACCACCTTGATCAATAAGATTTTTCGCCTCTTGCTGGACAAAATACAATCCATCTAATCCTCCTCTTGAAACGACATTAGTATCTTGATTAAAAGCAAGCAAGTACAACATGGCTTGTAGCAAGCAAGTTTCTTCATCATAGCCACTGTTTTGCATTTTTTGAAAAATCGGAAGAGAGATATTTCTAACTATTGCGTAGCCTGATTCAGCTTCCCCTCTTGCACCAGTCAGATTGTGGCGTTTAAATAACCTCTCGCCTACAGAATTTGCTTGTATATTTTGCTTTAGCTCACTTTGGACAATACCTTGGCAAATTGCTGAGACCTCATCGCAAATACTTTGCGTGTTGACTGGTAATCCTAGTTGTTCTAATTTGCCAATAGCCCCCATTAATAGCCCAAAGGCAAATATACCACCCTTATGTGTATTGACTTGATTAGTTGCTCGAAACATGGCTTGTTCACACTCAATGCCAATTGGTCTAATGCCTGCTAAAAAATGTTGATTATCATAGTTGGCGGAATTTTTACCGTACTTATAAAAACGCTCAAACCAAATACAAATAGCTTTAATACTTTGGACAAAGGTTTGAAAATCCATATCACGATGTGCACCGCTATTATTCATATCAACCAATCCAGGTTTAGGCGATAAGCAAATTTCTTTTATTAATGCTTTGGTTGCTAATTGTGCAGGTAAACATCGATTAGGATCATTATTAAGTTTTAATTCTAATAATGCGATTTGCTGTGAATAATCACTCATTATTGATCGGTACCTATTAAAGTGTTTTTGAAGTATGATACGAGTTTTTGATAATAATAATTAATATTATCAATATGATAGTTGAGTATTTTTTACTATTTATTCACACGATAGTTATTATCCTCAATTTATTTAGCTACAATCTAGCAATAACGTTATAATGGTGTTTTGTGAAAGCGCTAATTCATTGATAAAAATAAATTAGCATCTTAAATAAAGATCAATATTCACTGGTTTTAACTGCTAATACTTCTCGATTACCGTTATGCGCTGGAGCACTAATAATGCCTTCAATCTCCATTTGCTCAACAATTCTTGCTGCTCGATTATAACCAATTCTGAATTTTCGTTGCACGCTAGATATAGAGGCTCGGCGAGTTTCGATAACAAATTCGACCACTTGGTCAAAAATAGGGTCGAGTTCTTCATCGATACTCTCTGAATTATTGCCATCGTTATCACCACTCGAAACGGTTACATTTTCAATATATTTTGGTGCACCTCGTGCCTTCCAGTCTTGAACTACAGCATGAACTTCTTCATCACGGACGAAGGCTCCATGTACTCGTATTGGAATTGAGCTATTAGGGGCTAAATAAAGCATATCTCCCATACCAAGCAGCGATTCCGCACCCATTTGATCTAAGATCGTTCGAGAGTCGATCTTGCTTGATACCGTAAATGCAATACGTGTAGGAATATTAGCTTTAATTAAACCAGTAATCACATCAACCGACGGGCGTTGTGTCGCTAAGACAAGATGGATACCCGCCGCTCTGGCTTTTTGTGCAAGCCTTGCGATTAACTCTTCTACCTTTTTACCCACTGCCATGATAAGGTCGGCAAACTCATCAACCATCACGACAATATAGGGTAATTTATCGAGTGTTGGCATATTAAGATCCATACTATCGGTTGGCTTCCAAAGAGGATCAGGAATTGGTCTACCCATTTCATCAGCTTGTTTAATTTTTTCATTGTAACCAGCAATATTTCGCACTCCTAACGCTGACATTAGACGATAACGACGTTCCATTTCATTTACACACCAATTAAGTGCATTGGTAGCGTCTTTCATGTCAGTAACGACTTGAGTTAATAAGTGTGGTATTCCTTCATAAATAGAGAGCTCAAGCATTTTGGGATCGATCATAATAAACCGCACATCTTCAGGTTGCGATTTATATAAAATACTTAAAATCATTGCATTAACACCAACTGATTTACCCGAACCAGTAGTACCGGCAACTAATAAGTGCGGCATCTTAGCTAAATCAGCAACCACTGATTGCCCAGAGATATCTTTACCTAATACGATTGTTAATGGTGATTGAGCATCTTTGAATTGAGGACTGTCTAATACTTCCCTAAAATAAACTGTTTGACGATTCTTATTGGGTAATTCAATGCCAACATACGGTTTGCACGGAATAACTTCAACTACACGAACCGATGGCATGGATAATGATCGTGCTAAGTCACGATCTAGTGTTGAAATCCTAGCAGCTTTAATGCCTGGTGCAAGCTCAATTTCGAAACGAGTAATCACAGGCCCAGGCATATAATCAACAACTTTGGCTTTTACTCGGTAATCAGACAAACTTTTTTCAATCAATTCTGACATAGCGTTTAAGGCCACATGATCCACCTCAATTCTTGCCGTTGGAGGCGCTGTTAATAAGTTTAGCGAAGGTAGTGGCGTAGTTGGTTTTGGCAATGGTTTATCATTACGTCTCAATAATGGATGAATTAAACTAGCCTCATCATTTTCTGAGGAATGATAATCTTGATCATCTTGAGCTATCTCTTCAGGATAAATATCATCAATGATTGGATTAGCTTTTTTTAATGCTTCAGTATCAACATATTCAAGTTGTTCTACTTCTAATTTTACGCCTGTTTGCGTTTCAGTTTTTTCATCTGCTATCTCTTGTATGGTAGCTGTGTTTATAATAGCATCAGGCTCTTGCATCAATGGCTGCTCAGTTTCAATGGTTTTCATTATTGAAATATCTAGAGCGGGTTCAAATGAACCCTTTTCATTATTGAATTTAATTTCATGTTTATTGTCTACCGAAGTAAATAAAGGTTTACTTGGTGCATCTGATATTGTGTACTTATCTGATTGTTCAAATGATAGTTTTTCTTCAGATTTTTGCGTTTGGATCACCTGCTTTATTTGCGCCATTGAAGAAGATAAAGCCTGTTCTTGATCTGGAGTTGCTTTATCTCCATTTATGTTTTGAATAATTGATTCAAGACGAGACAAAATTTCCTCTGGGTCGAGTTCTTTCCTAGGTGGATTATCAACGGCTTGGGGTGTTGTTACCTGTGATAATTGCAAAGAATCTTTGGTTTTAATTAATTCTTCGGTCGTTTTGATTAAAATCTTTTCATTTTCATCAGCAAAAATAAGAGTATTTGATGCCTGCTCTTGAGGTATTTCATTATTAACAGAATAACTTGGTGAAATAATTTCGGTGTTATCACCTTTGTTATCACAAGGTATTGTAAATTGAGGTTCTTTTGTTACATCATCAGATCGTATAATATTTTTTTCTTGTTTTAACGCAGTCTGTTCAATGTTATTTGTTGTACAAGCCTTGATTAACCATCTAATAGGTAACAGTAAAATCATGACAAAAGCACCTAATTTTTCCATTAGATTCAACCACGAAAATCCAGTTAATAATGTTATACAGGCTAAGCAAGTTCCAAGAAGAGTTAATGATAAAGTTAAGTTATTTATAATGGGTAGAAGGCTTTCAATGACTATTGCCCCAAGATAACCACCTGCTTCAAATTGTTCTGCATCACGAATATTTAAAGCAAAAAAACCCGTCGAACTGAAGATAAATGCCAAAACACCAATAATTCTAAATGAAAGACTAAAATAATTAATGGGATCATTGGCATGTTTATAAAAATGAACTATGAGTTGTAAACAAATAAAAATAGTAATAAAAGGGATGCTATAAGCGATAAACCCTAAAAATTGGAAAAAAATGTCGCTGGCATATGCGCCAAGATAACCGCCAAAATTGCTAATAGGATAGTGCCAGGCAGTACGAGACCAGCCAGGGTCAGCGGGATCGTAAGTAAACAGAGATAAAAATAAACAAACAGATAAACCTAATATTGCAAGTAAAATGAATTGAGTAATAATTTGCTTTCTTGTCATTTTGGGCTTTTTCAAACAAGTACCTAAAAAACTATCGCTATTAAAATTGCTGGCATTTTACCATAAATTGCGCTATGTCACAGAGCGAATGAAATATAAAACATCATTTATTGTAGTTACTATCGATTTATAGGAAATAGATTTTCACTAAATCGTTTGCTATTTTGCACGTAACTTTTTGCATTGTTTATATTGCCTTCAATTTCGTTTTCAGTCAGTTTACGAATAATTTTTGTTGGTGAACCGATAATTAAACAACCTTCACTATAAGGAAGCGTGCGTGTGACTAACGAGTTAGCGCCCACTATGCAATTTTTAGCTATTTTCGCATCATTTAAAATAGTACTTCCCATACCAATTAATACATTATCTTCAATAATACAGCTATGAAGAATAACATTGTGACCAATTGTTACATTTTCACCAACAATACAAGGGGTACCTGTTTCAACATGTACAGTGCAATTATCTTGCACATTACTATTTTGACCAATATGAATAGGCGCGATATCGCCACGTAAAACAGTATTAAACCAGATCGAAACACCTGGCTCTAAAGTTACATTACCAATTATTTCAGCTGATTTTGCAATAAAACAATGTTGATGAATTTGCGGATGTAAATCACCTAATTGGTAAATCATGATTTTTCCTTTTTTGGTTTTTGGCACACAAAAATAAGCTAACAGCAAGAAAATTACATAACACCATAGAGCCAACCATTAACCATTCGGTCGAGTTATTTACCGTTTCTCTTACAGTCGAATGCGTTGATGCTAACATTGATAATGATAAACCCATTGCGCCAGCCACTGCAAAGCGAATTGTACCTGCTAAAGAAGAAGCTGTACCGGCAATATGCTGATGAAGATCTAAAATAATCGCCATGCTATTGCCTCCAATGGTTGACATACAACCAATATAACCAGCAATACAAATAACTAGGCAGGTAAACCCTAGATTAAATAGACTGACAACAAGAAGACTTGTTGCCATAGTAAATTGGATAAAAAGCCCTAACTGCATCATTTTAATCGAACCAACACGTTTAACAAAACGGCTATTTACGGTATTCATCAATATCATAACAATAATATTGAGTGCAAAGTAATAACCAAAATTAGTGGATGCAACGCCATGTAAATTCATATAAACAAAGGGACCTAAGCTTAAAAAAGAGAATAACCCCGCCCCTGAAAATGCGCCTATCATCATATAAGTGAGTGCTTGGCGGTGTCGAAACAGCATAATAAAATTGCTTAAAATACGAACTAAGCTAAACCGATCTCGTTTGGCTTTTGCGAGTGTTTCAGGGATATTGGTGACAACTAAACCAAAGCAAGCGAGAGCAATTAAGCAGATAGTGTAAAAATTGGCTCGCCAATTAAACCAATATAAAATAAATCCACCGATAATCGGCGCCAGTAATGGAGCAACATTGGATATCAGCATGACAAAGGACATCATTTTAGAAAATTCATCACGATCACGATAAATATCTTTCATTAACGCATTAATGACTATTGTGGTTGCCGCAGCCGCAATACCATGAAAAAAGCGAGCGGTAATTAATTGATTAATATTAGTAGCAATTGCACAGCTTAATGCCGCGCCTATAAACATAATTAGGCCAAAAATTAAAACGTTGCGTCGCCCATAACTATCAGTAAGCGGCCCAAATAAAAGTTGCCCAACGGAGAAGCCTAGTAAATAGCAGCTAATAGTTAGTTGTACAGCTGTATCGGCTACATTAAAGTTGTGCGCAATAGTTGGCATACTTGGTAAATACATATCTATAGATAATGGCATAAGCATAGAGAGTAAACCAAGGATAAAAATCAGCGCTTTTTTAGATATTTTTATTTCTACCTGTGTGTTTTGGTTTTGCACAAATCGTTCCTTTTTACGGCTTTTATATAAAATTTAATTAAGGACAAGCTTAATTTTTGCGGTGTGGCTAGCTTTAAAGTATCTATAAATATAAATAGAATGCCTCATCTTAACGACTTATCATTGCGACAATTGATATTAGCTAAAAGAATGAATTTCATCTTGAGTCAATGGCCGATATTCTCCCTCCGGTATATCAAGGATCACGTTACCGATTTGTTTTCGATGCAACGCAATTACGTGATTATTAACCGCTGCAAACATCCGTTTTACTTGATGATAGCGACCTTCGCTAATGATTAATTCAGCATGAAAATCATCAATAATGGTTAGTTTTGCAGGTTTAGTGAGTGACTTTTCACTTTTCAATTGAATGCCTTTTTTAAATATATCAATGAGCTCAACTTTTAATGGTTGTTCAACGGTGACTACATAAATTTTTTCACAATGATGTTTAGGGGATGTAATTCGGTGTGACCACTTACCATCATCTGTAAGCAAAACAAGCCCAGTAGTATCAAGATCAAGCCTTCCTGCTGCATGTAATTTTTCAGGCATCGGCTCATCAATAAAATAAAGAATTGTTGGATGATCGGGATCATTGGTCGAACAAACATAGCCTTGCGGTTTATTGAGCATAAAATAGCGTTGGTTGGCCACTTGTTCAATTTGATAACCATCATATTCAACTAATTGATCTGGCGATAATTGATACGCACCTGTTTTGATAATCTCACCATCGACAGTCACTTTTTTAGCTTTGAGTTCTTTGTTTACAATAGTACGACTGGCGCCTAAATGATGAGCAAGAAATTTATCTAATCGCATAATTTAAAAATATTCCCTATTACTTTAAAGGTGTATAGATATCAAAACGGTGATTTTTAGTTTTAATTTCAGCTGTTGGCTTTTGGTTAGCTAAAAATGGCGCATAATCAGGTCGTTTTACCACAACTCGTTTCCGGGCTAATTGCCTTGCTGGTGCTAATAAACTATCAGCATCACTATCACTACCAACTAGCTGTTGAAAAATGCGCATCTCTTTTTTGACAAGCGCACTTTTTTGCCGATGTGGAAACATCGGATCAAGATAAACAACATCTGGTTTTTCAGGGTAAGCCCTCAATCCCTCAATGCTTGAATCATAAATTAAGTGTAAATGTTGCTCAATCCAGTGACCTATATCGAGATCTTGGTAGGCACGTTGTAAACCATCGCTTAATAATGCGGCAACGACAGGATGCCGCTCAAACATAGTGACATGACAACCAATAGATGCTAAAACAAAGGCATCACGACCAAGTCCCGCAGTTGCATCAATAACTGAGGGTAAATACTCACCTTTTACACCTACTGCTTTAGCGATTGCCTCGCCACGACCACCGCCAAATTGGCGACGATGAGCCATCGCGCCAGAAACAAAATTAACACAGATAGAGCCTAATTTTGGTTCGTCTGTTTTTTGTAACTCAAGTCGATTATTTTGGGTAACTAGCGTAAACGGAAGATCGGCATAGGCTAATAACCATTGCTCAGCTAATTGTGTTAACTGAGCTAAGTTAGAACTACTTGATACCATAGTGACGAAGTAGCGCATCAAGTTGAGGTTCGCGACCTCGGAAGTTTTTAAATAGCATCATTGGTTCATCGCTACCGCCTTGTGACAATATATTGTCAAGAAATGCATTACCTGTTTTCGCATTGAAGATACCTTCTTCTTCAAAACGTGAAAATGCATCAGCAGATAAAACTTCTGCCCATAAGTAACTATAATAACCTGCCGCATACCCCCCAGCAAAAATATGGCTAAAAGCATGAGGAAAGCGTCCCCATTCAACAGTAGGAATAACAGCAACTTGTTTTCTGACTTCAGCTAATGTGTTTAAAATATCGAGATCTTTTTGCGTATGTAATTTAAAATCAAAAAGACCGAATTCCAATTGCCGTAAAATAAATAACGCAGCTTGATAATTTTTAGCTTCTAGCATCTTTTCTAGCATTTCTGCGGGTAATGGTTCACCTGTTTGATAATGACCGGATATAAATGCGAGCGCTTCAGGTTGCCAGCACCAGTTTTCTAAAAATTGGCTTGGCAACTCAACAGCATCCCACGGCACGCCATTAATACCAGCGACTGATGAAACATCAATTTCGGTTAACATATGGTGTAATCCGTGACCGAATTCATGGAATAATGTGGTGACTTCGTCATGAGTAAACAGTGCTGGTTTATCTCCAATTGGGCGATTGAAGTTACAAGTTAAATAAGCAACAGGTTTTTGTATATGACCATCAGCAAAACGCATGCGACCAATACAATCATCCATCCAAGCACCACCTCGCTTGTGTTCACGTGCATATAAATCAAGATAGAAGCTACCTTTTAATTCGCCATTAGCAGCATAAAGATCATAAAATTTGACTTCTGGATCCCAAACTTCAACGCCTTTTCGCTCTTTGGCTGTAATACCGAAAATACGATGTACTACTTCAAATAAACCATTAATTACTCGTTGCTGCGGAAAATAAGGCCGTAACTCTTCATCATTAATAGTATATAAATACTGTTTTTGCTTTTCACTATAATAAGCAATATCCCATGGTTTAATATCACTGGCACCAAAAAATTCATACGCATAGCGTTTTAGTTCAGCTAGCTCTTTTTCACCTTGTGGCTTGGCCTTAGTTGCTAAATCGCTTAAAAACTCGATGACTTGCGTTGTGGATTTAGCCATTTTTGTTGCCAGTGATTTGTCTGCATAAGTCTTGAAACCTAATAATTGTGCTAGCTCGTAACGTAGGTCCAGAATTTGCTTAATGATCTCTGTATTATCCCATTTACCCGCATTTGGTCCTTGGTCGGATGCACGCGTGTTATAAGCTTGGTAAAGCTCAAACCGTAAATCACGATTATCACAATAAGTCATCACAGGAAGATAACTTGGTATATCCAATGTCAGCAACCACCCCTCTTTGCCTTTAATTTTAGCTTGTTCTTGTGCTGCTGCAAGCGCACTTTCAGGCATGCCAGACAGCTCTTTGATATCAGTAATTAGTTTTGACCAACCCATAGTCGCATCTAGTACATTATTACTATATTTTGATGATAATTCTGATAATTTTGCGACAATTTCACCGTAGCGTTTTTGTTTATCATCAGGTAAACCAATTCCGGATAATTCAAAATCACGTAATGCATTATCAATAACTTTTTTCTGTGCTTTGCTTAACGTTGCGTATTGTTCGCTTTCTTTGAGTTGTTTATAGGCCTGATATAAAGGCTTATGTTGCCCAACCCATGTACCGTACTCAGAAAGTAAGGGTAGACAAGCTTCATAGGCTTCACGTAATTCTGAGCTATTTTTAACTGAATTAAGATGGCTAACAGGAGACCAAGCTCGACTAAATTTTTCGTCTACTTCATCAATGGGCTGGATCAAATTATCCCAAGTATATTTACTATTTTGTTTAAGTACGGTTTCAATAGTATTTCGACAATTTTTTAGAGCCTCTTGTATGGCAGGTAAGACATGTTCAGGTTTAATTTGAGAAAAAAGCGGTAATGGTACATCTGTTAGTAATGGATTAGTCATGTTGAGATACCTTTATACAAATGGTGTTGTCTATTAATAGAACATAATATGATGGCAAAGGTGAATAATTCAAGAGAATTTCATGCAAGGGAATACTTATAATCCCATAAGCTTACGTTCACGTTGCCACTCAGTGGGAGTATAGGTTTTTATAGAAAGTGCATGAATGCGGTTATCATTAATAAATTCTGCCAAAGGGGCATAAATAGCTTGTTGTTTTTTTACTCGATTTAAATCAGCAAATAATTCACCTACTGCAATAACTTGAAAATGACTACCATCATCGGTCAGCACATGTACATCATCAAGCTCAAGTGAACTTTTTAATTTATCTATAATTTCTTGTTTATCCATTCTTCATTCTCATCACTAATATAAATTATGGGGATTATTTTTTGTCAAAAAACTTTCAGGTGATTAGGCGTTCTGTATAAAAGCTAATGTGTTAGCTGTTAATTACCTGTTGTAGATCATACAGCGTCAATAATGTTTGTAACTGAGGATTAATGCCTTTAAGCTCTACGTTATATTTATTGCAAAAATAAACTAAAGTCGCGAGTCCTGAAGAATCAACACGAGTAAGTTGCCCTACATCAATGTGTTTTACACCATTTAATATGGTATTTTGTGTAGACCACAGATCGTTTAATGAGTGAACATCTAGCTCACCAAATAAACACAATACATCTTGTTGTTTTTCTGTTGTGATTCGCGACATTTTAAACTAGCCTTTTGGTTTCGTATTTGGATCAATCTTGCGATTTGAAAGCTCGGTTAATTGTTTCGTCAATGCATCAATACCACCTTGACGTAAAATTGATGACCATTCATTTTGTTTAGTGCTGATCATGCTTACACCTTCGGCAACTAAATCATAGGCTTTCCATTCGCCAGTTACAGTGTTTTTACGCCATTGAAAATCAATGCGTAAAGGTTGACCTTGGTTTGGTTGGATTAAGAGTACACGAATAGAAATAAGATTTTTCCCCGTTAAATCTTTTGCTGCCTCAACTTGATATTGTTGACCATTATACATTGAAAGCGCTTGTGCAAAAGTTTGTACTAAATAGTTTTCAAAAGCATCAAAATAGGCTGTTCGCTGCGCTTCGCTTGCACTTTTGTAGTAGTTCCCTAAAATTAACGCACCAGCGTATTTTACTTGTACATAAGGTAATAAATCTTGTCTAACAATGTCTTTAAGTCTGTTTGGATTTGATTTAATCACCGATGATTGCGACTTCATTGTGGTAAAAATTTTATCGGCGGCTACTTGCATCTCTTTATAGGGATCATTTTCCGCGAATGTATTAGCACTAAACAATAAAGCTAATGCTAAAAAAAGGGTTGTTTTAAATTTATTTAACATGTTAACTCCTTAGTTTTCATTTATATCTTGTTTTTTATCTTTATCATCTTTGTCTTTATCTGATGAACCACCTATGCTGTAAAGAAATTTACCAATAAGATCTTCTAAAACAATTGCAGGCGTTGTGTTGTGCACAACAAAACCTTCAACTAAGTACGGTGGAGTTTTATTTTTTTCTGCCTTAGCCAAAATATCTGGATCAACATCTAGTGAGTCAATACTTAATTCCGTTTCTCTATCAACACCTATATTGATATCAATATACTGTTCGCCAAGTATTCCAGATGTCTTAATTGCAAGAGAACTTGAACTTGGAATTTTGTTATACTGAGTATCTATATCCATAGCTACATACGGCTTGTACTCATCGTTATTTGGTGAACTTAACGAAATATCACTAACTCGCCCAATCACTACACCACCGATCTTGATAGGCGATCGAGCTTTTAACCCACCAATGTTATCAAATACAGCATAAACCCGAAAGGAATTATGGCTAGCAAATGATGTTGGATCAGCGACTCTAAAGCATAAAAATAGCACTGAACAAATGACCAGCACCATGAATAATCCTACTGTAATTTCAATTTTACGACTCATGTTTAATGACCTCAATGACTAAACATTAATGCGGTTAAAATAAAATCTAACCCCAAAATAATTAATGATGAATAAACAACGGTGTTCGTTGTTGCTCGGCTAATTCCTTCTGATGTTGGTACACAATCATAACCATTAAAAAGTGCAATCCAAGTGCTAGCGATAGCAAATACAAAGCTTTTTACAAAACAATTGCCCAAATCATGCCACCAATTAACACTACTTTGAATGGATGACCAAAAAAAGCCTGAATCAATCCCTTTCCAATCAACACCAACAAGTGCACCACCTAAAATGCCGACTGTGACAAAAATTGCTGTTAAAAACGGCATACTAAAAAAACCAGCCCAAAAACGCGGAGCAATAATACGTCGTAATGGATCAATCGCCATCATTTCCATGCTTGATAACTGTTCAGTTGCTTTCATTAAACCTATTTCAGCCGTTAATGCTGAACCCGCACGGCCTGCAAACAGCAAGCCTGCAACAACAGGGCCGAGTTCACGAAGTAAGGCAAGTGCGACCATCATTCCAAGGCTTGCTTCGGCACCAAACGTAGTTAATATAAAGTAGCCTTGTAAGGCAAGTACCATGCCAATAAAAAGGCCAGAAACCATAATAATCGTTAGTGATTGAACGCCAACAAAGTAAAATTGTTTGACTAATAATGGAAATTGTTTATTAATTTGTGGTTTACCAATTAATGCACCAAAAAGCATAACGCCAGAACGGCCAATCATCGAAATAATATTGATAAAACATCGCCCTAATTTTGCTAATAAATTCAACATTATTTTATACCTCTGCTTAGGTCTAATTTATAATCATCAGCAGGATAATGAAAAGGCACAGGACCATCTGCCAATCCATCAAGGAATTGTTTAACTCGTAAATCGTCATTATCACGTAATTGTTGTGATGTGCCACCGGCAATAATATGTTGTTCAGCAACAATATAAGCGTAATCAGCAATACTGAGCACTTCGTTTACATCGTGGCTAACAACAATGCAGGTTAATCCTAATGATTGGTTAATTTCAGCGATAAGTTTAACTATAACACCCATTGATATAGGATCTTGTCCAGCAAAAGGTTCATCAAACATAATTAAATCAGGATCAAGTGCAATAGCACGCGCCAAAGCTGCACGCCTTGCCATTCCTCCAGATAATTCCGATGGCATCATATGTGCAGCACCACGCAATCCAACAGCTTGTAGCTTCATTAAAACTAAATTATGCAACACAGGCTCAGGTAAGTTAAGGTGTTCACGTAACGGATAAGCCACATTATCAAATACAGATAAATCAGTAAATAATGCACCTGATTGAAATAACATACTCATACGTTTGCGGACTTCATAAAGTCTAGATCGAGACATGCAAGGGATGTCTTCACCATCAAATAAAATTTGTCCTGACTGAGGTTTTAATTGCCCCCCAATAAGCCGTAGTAGTGTGGTTTTACCAATTCCTGAAGGTCCCATGATTGCTGTCACTTTGCCTTTAGGGACATTCAAACTCATATTTTTATAAATAGGTCGCGTTCCACGATAAAAAGACATGTCATGAATTTCGACCAGATTTTTCGGTAATTCGCTTGCCACAGTGACTTCCTAGACTACTAAATTAGTATAATTTCGCTTATTTTACTTGATATTTGTGAATAAAGAAATCTATTAAACGCATAATCAAATAGTTATTAGAATTATGCATCAATAATAAACGATAACTAAATCAAGCTCGTTTGATAACGGGGGCTTTAATATCTTGGCATTTGTTTATCAATCATTACAGCCCAAGCATCAATCCCACCTGCAAGGTTATATAGCCTGTTAGGATCGAAGCCATTTTCTACTAAAAAATGGGCAACAGCTAAACTACGCCTGCCGTGATGGCAATAAATTACAATATCAATTTCATCTGGAATTTTATCTAGATATAATGGGATAGTATTCATTGGGATATGAATTGCGTTGTGAATACCGCAAATAGCCACTTCATTGGCTTCACGCACATCAAGCAAAAATAGTTTATCTTGCTGGTTTAATTTGTTTATAAGCTCAATTGGCGTGATTTCTTGTATAGTCATTATTTAAAACTCATTAAAATAGTTGTAAAAAAGTTTCAGGAAACTATGCATTTTAGTATAACAATTTGATTTAGCATTAGCTTTATATCATCCTGAAACACTGTAACAGGATGATATTTTGCAACTTATTCCTCTAAAGCTTTGCTAATTTTTTCATATAGATCTTTAGATAAATTTTCAATTTTAAGCAATGTTTCAAGCGCTTTTCGCATTTGTAGTTGGCGTTTTTCGTCATAACGTTTAAATCGAATAAGGGGATCGATTAATCGCGCCGATACTTGTGGATTTTTCTGATTTAATTCAGTGAGTATTTCAACTAGAAATTGATAACCGCTACCATCTTGCGCATGAAATGCGACAGGATTGTTATTGACAAAGGCACCAATTAATGCACGAATTCGGTTTGGATTACTCAGTGAAAATGAGCGGTGGGTAAGCAACTTTTTCACTGTAACAAGGACGTTTTTGTCTGGGCTTGTTGCGTTTAATGCTAACCACTTATCCATAACTAGTCCATCTTGGTGCCATTTGTTATCAAAGTCAGCTAATAATTCAATTCGACAATTAAGTTCCGCTTTTACCGCCACATTTAAGGCTGCTAAACAATCAGTCATATTATTTGCTTGATGATATTGCTGACTAACTAGTGTATTAGCGCGCGAATTATCATCCGCATAGGCTAATAAAGTTAAACAACAGTTTTTAAGTGACCGTTTAGCAATATCGTTATGTTCGATCTGATATTGTGGGGTTTTATTGTTGTTATAGATTGCACCTAATTCATCGTTAAGCTCATTAGCAAAACGTGTTAATAAAAAGTGGCGAACTTGGTAAATAGCAATAGGATCAACCACAGTAAATAAATTCGCCAACTCGTTTTCAGATGGTAAGGTTAATATTAAGGCAATAAGGAAAGGATCGGTATTTTCTGATAATAATACATATCTAAAGGCATCTAATACAGTATCAGGTAGGGTTAACTTTTGATTTTCCTGATAATTTTTTACATTTAAACGAACATATTTTGCTAATAGCATTTGAGCAGCATCATAACGGCTAAAGGCATTAGTCGCATGTTGCATTAGGAATATAAGATCATTATCTTGATAATCATAAGCTAACTTAACAGGTGCTGAAAAATCACGTAATAATGAAATAATTGGTTTTTCAGCCACATTATCAAAAATAAATTGTTGTTTGCTCTGCGTTAAATTTAAAATGTGGTGAATAGGTTTGCCTTGGTATTGTAATGCAATTATATCACCATTATGCCGATATAACTCAATATTAAGTGGAATATGCAGTGCTTGTTTTTGTGCCTGATCTTGAGTTGCAGGTGTACATTGTTCTACTGTCAGGGAATATTGTTGTTTTGTTTCATCATAATTATCGGTGACGGTTAGCTCTGGTGTACCAGATTGACTGTACCATAATTTAAACTGGGTTAAATCAATACCCGAGGCATCTTGCATGGCAGCCACAAAATCATCACAAGTTGCTGCACAACCATCATGGCGTTTAAAATAGAGTTTCATTCCCGCTTGGAATTTGTCCTCCCCTAGTAAGGTGTGCATCATACGGATAACTTCAGCCCCTTTTTCATATACAGTTACCGTATAAAAGTTATTCATTTCAATAACTTGATCTGGGCGAATCGGATGAGACATTGGGCTGGCATCTTCAGCAAATTGCACGGTACGTAAAAGTTTGACATCTTCAATACGTTTTATTGCACGTGACCCCATATCAGCGCTAAATTCCTGATCCCGAAAGACGGTTAATCCTTCTTTTAAGCTGAGTTGGAACCAATCACGACAAGTAACTCGATTGCCTGTCCAATTGTGAAAATACTCATGACCAATCACACCTTCAATGCCTAGGTAGTCATCATCTGTTGCCGTTTGAGGTTTGGCAAGCACATATTTTGAGTTAAAGATATTTAAACCTTTGTTTTCCATTGCTCCCATATTGAAAAAATCAACAGCAACAATCATAAAAATATCTAGATCATATTCAAGCCCAAAACGCGTTTCGTCCCAACGCATGGCATTTTTTAAGCTTGTCATCGCCCAGTGCGAACGATCTAAGTTACCTTTATCAACATAAATTTCTAAATCCACTTTCCGTTTTGATTGTGTGATAAATTGGTCTTTTAAAATATCAAAATCACCAGCAACGAGCGCAAATAAGTAGGCAGGTTTAGGAAAAGGATCTTGCCATTGAACCCAATGGCGCCCATCGGCAAGTTCGCCTTGTGCAATACGGTTACCGTTAGAAAGTAGGAAAGGGTAGCATTGTTTATTCGCTGTAATACGCGTTGAAAAACGTGCAAGCACATCAGGCCGGTCAAGATAATAGGTTATATGGCGAAATCCTTCCGCTTCGCATTGGGTACAAAGCGCATCGCCTGATACATATAAACCTTCCAGTGCAGTATTATCAATTGGTTTGATTTCATTAACAATAGTTAAAGTAAATTCTGTAGGAACATTTTGAATAACTAATCCTGTTTTAGTAAGTTGATAATCATGCCATGGTTGCTCATTAATATTCACCGATATCAACTTAAGATCTTCACCGTCTAAAATTAAATCATTCGCTTGATTATTTTTTTGAAGCACACGGCTACGAGCGGTTACTGTTGTTATTTCCGGAGCTAAATCAAAATCAAGATCAATATCGGTAATGGTAAAATCGGGCGCTTTATAATCAAGTCGATTTTTGGCTATAGGCTGCAATTCAGGTGTTTTTGTATTCATGTTATGATGACCCTTTGGTTTGTACTCAAATTATATGCTGTGCTAATTAGCATTATAGCGGATTAAAAACAATCTTATTACATAATTAATCTATATCTTCATTATTATTCTGCTATAATCTTAAGAATTTTCTTTAAAGTAATAGCAGTCAATTTACATGTTACCAGCGATAATTACATCAATACTAGATACTGATGCTTATAAGTTGCATATGCAACAAGCTGTCTTTCATCACTACCCAAATGCAACAGTTGTTGCCGAGTTTCGCTGCCGTAGCGATGATTTATTAGGACAATATGTTAATGAGATAAAGCACCAAGTCAAATTGATGGAATCATTATCACTAAATGATAACGAGTTTGATTATTTATCTCGCATTTCGTTTTTTAAATCCGACTACTTGAATTGGTTAAAAAACTGGCGTTTTAACAGTGAATTACTAACAATTAAAAATGACAATGGGTTGCTGGTTATTCGAATCGAAGGTAAATGGTTAGATGTTATTTTATGGGAAGTGCCATTACTTGCGATCATTAGTGAAATAGTTCACAAAGATCGTTCGCCCAATATTGGTGTTCCTGAAGCCTTAGTAAGGCTAAAAGATAAATTGGCGTTGTTTGATAAAAAAACAGCTAATATAGATATGTCAGGCTTTAACTTAATGGATTTTGGCACACGTAGGCGTTATTCATTTGCAGTTCAAGAGGCGGTTGTTAGTTATTTAAAAAATAATTTTAATAATTTTCATAGTACAAGTAATTATTTACTTGCTTATCGTTTAGGGCTTACTCCTGTTGGAACGCAAGCACACGAGTGGTTTCAAGCTCATCAGCGTCTAAGCTCAAATCTAGAAGATTGCCAAAAAAATGCACTGCAAGTTTGGCTAGACGAATATACCAAGGATTTAGGTGTTGCTTTAACTGATTGTATTACTATGGATGCGTTTTTACAGGACTTCAATTCCCATTTTGCCTCTTGTTATCAAGGATTACGGCATGACTCAGGTGATCCAATAAAATGGGGTGAAAAAGCGATTGCGCATTACCAACAATTAGGCATTGATCCTAAAACAAAATTGCTAGTATTTTCAGACAGCTTAAATTTTGATAAAGCGATTAGCATTTATCAACACTTTAATCATCGTGTAAAATTATCTTTTGGTATAGGTGGTTTTTTAGCTTGCGATATTCCATCGCCAGATTTTAATACTAAAGCTTTGAATATTGTAATTAAATTGACAGAATGTAATAATCAGTCAGTCGCTAAATTATCCGATAGCCCTGGAAAGACTATCTCTCAAGATTTAGCTTTCGTTAATGAATTAAAACGGACGTTCAGTGTTAAGTATTAATCAATAATCTTACTTAACATAAAAATAAACAACTAGAAATAATTTATAAAAGCACGTCCTAACAAAAACTTTTGATATTTTGTGTGTAGTAAGTGGCATTAAAAAGGCTGGAAATGCCAGTATTAGTTTAGATATAACATTAAATAATGTAGAGATGGAAAATTAAAATGAATTCAGTTTCACCTATTGTTGATGTGTTACAAGGCAGAATTGCTGTTGGTAGCACTATTTCTGTTCAAGGCTGGGTAAGAACTCGGCGTGATTCTAAAGCCGGTATTTCATTTTTAGCTGTTTATGATGGTTCTTGCTTTGATCCTATTCAAGCTGTTATTGAAAATAATTTACCTAATTATGAACAAGATATCTTACGCTTAACTGCCGGATGTTCAGTTAAGGTGACGGGTAAAGTCGTGGAATCACCAGGTCAAGGTCAAAAATATGAATTACAAGCCATACAAGTTGAAGTTTACGGCTTTGTTGATGATCCTGAAACTTACCCAATGGCAGCTAAACGTCATTCAATTGAGTATCTTCGTGAAGTCGCACACTTACGAGCAAGAACGAATATTGTTGGTGCGATAACACGTGTACGCCATACACTTGCACAAGCAATTCATCAATTTTTTGATGAGCGTGGCTTTTATTGGTTATCAACCCCAATTATTACCGCGTCGGATACTGAAGGGGCAGGCGAAATGTTCCGAGTTTCAACACTCGATATGTTAAATCTGCCTAAATCAGATAATGGTAACATTGATTTTGATAAAGACTTTTTTGGTAAAGAAGCTTTTTTAACCGTTTCTGGACAGTTAAATGCTGAAACTTATGCTTGTGCGCTTTCTAAAGTTTACACATTTGGCCCAACATTTCGGGCTGAAAACTCAAACACAACTCGTCATTTAGCTGAGTTTTGGATGATGGAACCCGAAGTGGCATTCGCCGATCTAAATGACAATGCTAAGCTTGCCGAAGACATGCTGAAATATGTGTTTAAATCAGTATTAGAAAAACGTGCTGACGACATGCAATTTTTCGCTCAGCACGTAGATAAAGAAGCAATAACACGCCTTGAAAACTTTATTAACGCTGATTTTGCCCAAGTTAACTATACTGATGCTATAACCATTTTGCAAAATTGCGATGCTAAGTTTGAAAATCCAGTCAGTTGGGGAATCGACTTAGCCTCAGAACACGAGCGTTATTTAGCCGAACAACATTTTAAAGCACCAGTAGTTGTAAAAAACTATCCGAAAGATATTAAAGCATTCTATATGCGCATGAACGATGACGGTAAAACCGTTGCGGCCATGGATGTATTAGCGCCTGGTATTGGTGAAATTATCGGAGGTTCACAGCGTGAAGAGCGTTTAGATATGTTAGATAAACGTATGGAAGAATTGGGACTTAAGAAAGAAGATTATTGGTGGTATCGTGATTTGCGCCGTTATGGTACCGTACCACATTCTGGCTTTGGACTTGGTTTCGAACGATTAATTGCTTATGTAACAGGTGTGCAAAATGTGCGTGATGTGATCCCATTTCCAAGAACACCACGTAATGCAAATTTTTAAACTAGTTGAGTTATAACCAATTCATTAGAGCTAAAGATTAACTAATTTTAGCTTTAATGCGCTCAAAAAACAAACAAACAGGCTTGATTTTGTGCTTAGACATCACCTTTTATGAAAAGTTCGCTTGATTTTAAAAAAAATTTATACATAATTTACACTACTGTAAAAAGTAGATAAAAATAATAGATAAAAATATTATTTTTTGGATGAATAATTATTTGTACAAAATTGACACTAAACTTATGGACAGTGTCTTTTTAAGAAAATAACCATGAGGGTAAAAAATGAAACGTAATCTATTAGCAATCGCTATCCCTGCGCTTTTAGTAGCAGCTAGCGCAAATGCATCTATTGAAGTATGGAACAAAGATGGTAATAAAGTTGACTTTTATGGTCGAGTAAAAGCAGCTAACAATATTACTGATCGTGGTCAAGCTGGCGAAGGTGATGATACTTCTGCTCGTTTAGGTATGTCTGGCCAAACTCAAATCACTGATAGCGTAACTGGCTACGGTCGCTGGGAATATGAAGCGAAAGCAGGTAAGAATTCTGATAACGAAGTACGTTATGCTTTTGCTGGTTTAAACTTTGGTGATTTTGGGTCATTCGATTATGGTCGTAACGATGGTGTGCTAAAAGCAATCACAGCTTATACTGACGTATTACCGCAATTTGGTGGTGAAGCAGCAAACAATAGTTGGAACGTGCTTTCAGCTCGTACTAAAGCTGTTGCAACTTACCGTAACAATAACTTCTTTGGTCTATTTGATGACTTAAGTTTTGCATTACAATATGCAGATAATGGTGATAATGCAACTACTTTTGATAGTAAACTTGCTAAAGTAAAACTTGATAGCGATGGTGACTTCGATGGATTTAGTGGCGAAAGCCGTGAGGCCTATGGTGCAAATGTTCAATGGAGAATTTTTGACACAGGTTTAACTGCTGGTGCAGGTTATGCTCAAACAGCTGGTAAGAGTGCGAAATATCAGGACGAAGATGGTTACGTTGATGGCATTAAGAGAGTTAAAACTTGGTCAGCTGGTATCAAATACGATAACTATAATCTATACTTAGCGGCTAACTATTTCCAAACTAAATTCAATACTTACTATGATGCTTTTGAAGAGCACCACAGAGATCCAAAAATTAAAGGTGTTGAATTAGTTGCTCAATATGGTATTGATTTAGAAGTAGGTCGTTTAACACCTTCTTTGGCTTATGTGCAACATAAGGTTAGCAGTGATGAAGTTGGTTATTATGATGAAGATCATAAAGAGGGGCGTAATTTAGTTAAATATGTTTCACTTGGTGCAACATATGATCTAAATAAAAACTTTAGCGCTATCGTAGAATATAAATTTAATCTACTTAAGAAACAAGATATTGGTGCTGAGTTAAACACTGTTCGTGAAAGCAACGGTCGCCACCCATACAAACCAGGTACTAAAGACGTGTTAGGTGTTGGTTTAATTTACCAATTCTAATTGCTTCTTGATATCTTATAAAAAGGCACTTATTGTGCCTTTTTTTTCGCCTTATAAATACCTTTCTAGTTAAAAAAACATTTTATGTTTAAAAAAAATAATAACAAACATTAAAATATTCGAAAATTCGCAGAATTAATCTAACTTCCAGTGTTAAATAGGTAATAAAATCTGTTCTGTCACAAGAAAATCGATATCACAATAATAATATAATTGCTAATTATTAGCAGTTATTTGTTAAACCAAAGCAAAGTAATTTGCATCTTTAATAATATAAAATACCTAAGAGGGTAAAAATGAAACGTAATCTATTGGCAATCGCTATTCCTGCGCTCTTAATTGCAGGCACAGCTAACGCTTCTATTGAAGTGTGGAATAAAGACAGTAATAAAGTTGACTTTTATGGTCGAGTTTATGCTTTAAACTATATTACTGATCGTAATAACCAAACGGGTGAAGGTGACAAAACCACAGCACGTTTAGGTATGTCTGGTCAAGCTCAAGTGACTGACAGTGTAACAGGGTATGGTCGTTGGGAATATGAAGCTAAAACTGGCGAAAATGCCGATAACGAAACTCGCTATGCTTTTGCTGGTTTAAACTTTGGTGATTTTGGGTCATTCGATTACGGTCGTAATGATGGTGTGCTAAAAACATTAACGTCATATACGGATGTTTTACCTGAATTTGGTGGTGATGCTTCGGATAATGATCTTTATGCACTAACAGCGCGCACCAAAGCTGTTGCAACTTATCGTAACTCAGACTTTTTTGGCTTAGTAAGCGGTCTGAATTTTGCTGTTCAATATGCGGATAATGGTGATAATAGCTCTACTCGCCATTTCATCAAACATGATCGTAATGGTGAAAAACGCGATAGCGCTGAAGCTTGGGGTTCAGTAGTTGATTGGAATGTGCTTGATACAGGTTTATCTGTTGGCGCAGGTTATGCTCAAACTGGTGGACATAAGGATGCTAAAGCATGGTCAGCAGGTGTTAAATATGATAATAACAACCTTTATTTAGCCGCATTATATATTCAAGGTAAACAAAAATATGGTTGGGATAATGCATTAACGACACATAGTGCGAATGACTTAAAAACCAAAGGTTATGAATTTGTTGCGCAATATGGTATTGACTTTGAAGTGGGTCGTTTAACGCCATCTGTTGCATATATTCAACATAAAGTTAAAGGTGCATCTAGTTATTCAAGTGATGCAGGACTTAAAGGTAATGATTTAGCGAAGTATGTTGATGTTGGGTTAACTTATGACTTTAACAAAAACTTACAAGCTATTATCGATTATAAGATCAATTTATTAGATAAAGATGATATTGGCGCTCGTCGTGCTTTATATGAAGATGGCGCATTTACTAAATCGCAAATCAAAGGTACAACTAAAGACACCGTAGCTCTTGGTTTAATTTACCAATTCTAATTGATTGTCTCTTAGTATAAAAAAGGCACTTTGGTGCCTTTTTTATTATTTTTTATCGATTAAATATCTGTTGCACTTTAATTAAGACTCTGTTAAAAACAAACAAAGATAATAATAAATTAGGATATTAATGATGCTAAATACCACGCGCAAATTGCTAACTAAAAAAAACATTGCTTTAGTTGCCCACGATCATTTGAAAGAGTCTTTATTAGCTTGGTGTAAAAAAAATCGTGAAGAGCTTTCTCATCATAATTTATGTGGAACAGGTACGACAGGCACATTAATCAAGAAAGAAACAGGGTTAAATATTACGCCAATGCTTAGCGGACCAATGGGAGGCGATCAGCAAATTGGGGCGTTAATTGCAGAAGGTAAAATCGATATTCTCATATTCTTTTGGGATCCACTTAATGCTGTACCGCATGATCCCGATGTTAAAGCGCTTTTACGTTTATCAACAGTTTGGAATATTCCGGTTGCTACAAATCAAGCTACCGCTAACGCATTAATACAATCGCCAATATTTACACAAGAAGTGGATATTGAAATTCCTGATTACCAAAGTTATTTGAAAGAACGAGTAAGGTAGATGCTAATTTCTTCTGTAAAGTTTTAGCATAGCTTGTGGTGCAATTGCTAAATATTTTGACGCAAAAACAATAATAATAACTAGTATACTTTTACGATCTGATGGCATAGCTATTTCAAATCGACTTACCATAACCCCCCTTTGGATTGCCTTAACGCTAGTAGATTTTTTGACGTCAGGATAATTATAAAAATGCCCCCCGTGATTAAAATAAGAAAGATTGGCTGATTTTTCCATTTCTAAATAAAATAGCTTCATTAACATCTAATTTAGCCCAGACTTCGTTTGAAGTTAAAGGCATTGTTGAAATAATAGTTACTACATCATTAGATGTGGTATGTTTTTGAAAGTCAATTTCAACATCTTCATCAATTAATTTTGCTTTACCAAATGGCGCTTTACGGGTTATCCAATGTAAATTAGTTGCACAATAAGCAAATACATATTGCCCATCAGAAAGCAACATATTAAATATACCAAGTTGACTTAACTGATTGGCACATTGTTTAATATATTTAAACAGTTCAAGATCATCGGTCGGTTGTTGCGAATATTTTTGGTGTAATTGATTTATTAAGTAGCAAAAAGCATATTCACTATCAGTTTCGCCGACAGGTTGAAATAGTCCTGTATCTAAATTTTGGTAATCAGTTAATTGCCCATTATGGGCAAAAGTCCAGTTCTTACCCCAAAGCTCACGAGTAAACGGATGGGTATTTTCCAGTGCGACACCACCGCGATTAGCTTGTCGAATATGGGCAATCACGGCTTTAGATTTAATGGGATATTCTTTTACCATTTTAGCAATAGGTGAATAGCTACAAGGCTCAGGATCTTTAAATGTTCGGCAACCTTTTCCTTCATAAAAGGTAATCCCCCAACCATCTTTGTGAGGACCTGTGTCCCCACCTCGTTTAATTAGGCTACTAAAACTAAAACAAATATCGGTTGGCACATTAGCGCTCATACCCAATAATTCACACATATTATTTTGACATTTCCTTTTCAATAAGAAGAATAAGAATATGAATTACTTTAATGTGGATTTCTTGTACACGATCGGCATAGCCAAAATGCGGAACACGAATATCAACATCGGCAAGCCCATTCATCTTCCCACCATCTTTACCGGTTAATGTAATGATTTTCATACCTTTTTGTTTTGCTGCCTCAATGGCTTTAAGCACATTGGTTGAGTTCCCAGAGGTTGAAATACCTAAAAGTACATCACCTTTTTGACCTACACCTTCAATATAACGTGAAAAAATAAAATCAAACCCAAAATCATTACCCACACACGAAATGTGACTTACATCAGATATAGCAATTGCAGGGTAAGCTGGGCGATTATCGCGAAAACGACCTGTTAACTCTTCAGCAAAATGCATCGCATCACAATGAGAACCGCCATTACCACATGATAAAACTTTACCGCCTTGTTTAAATGAATCAGCAATTAAGACAGCCGCTTTTTGAATCTGCTCAAGATTTTTATCATCCGAAACAAAACTAGTTAAGACCTCAATGGCTTGGTTTAACTCATTACGAATATTGTCAATGTACACTGATACTTCCCCATCATTAAATAAATTTATTGTACTATTGTAATTTTTTCAAAATAGCTTGCAAGCGATAAAAATAAAATTACTTTTCTTGGCAAAAACTTTCAGGTAGATATGTACATTAAGTACATATGTTTCAAATATAAATGTTAAAGTCCAAATAAATTAAAATAATGACTAACAGTTAAAGAGTGAAATAACAACAAAATTTAGATTAATTTTAAAATTAATAAATAATACATTTACAATAGCTGAATTTTTTCATTTATTTTAAATAATATCTTGCATAAAACTCGGTCATAACGCTATTTGCCAATAGGATAAGTCTTTAATTCGTGATACAATTTAACAATTATTTTTTCGCTTAAGAAAAGAGTGAAAAGGCATTTAAAGTAGAATCAATAAGGAATGAATATGCAAACAATTGAAGGTAAAGTTGCTGCACCAAAAGCTAAGGTTGCAATTGTAGTAGCACGATTTAATCATTTTATTAATGATAGCCTTGTCAATGGTGCAATTGATGCGTTAACACGCATTGGACAAGTTGATGATAAAAATATTACTGTTATTTGGGTTCCAGGTGCTTATGAAATTCCACTTGCTACTAAAGTTGCTGCACAGTCAAAAAAATATGATGCAATTGTAGCGCTAGGTACGGTTATTCGTGGCAGTACGGCACATTTTGATTTTGTTGCTGGTGAATCAAGTTCTGGATTATTAAGTGCAAGTTTAGATAACACTATTCCAGTTGGATTCGGTATTTTAACTACCGAAAGTATAGAACAAGCTATTGAACGTGCAGGCACAAAAGCTGGCAACAAAGGTGCTGAAGCGGCATTAACTGCACTGGAAATGCTAAATATTATTAAAGCAATTAAGGAGTAATTTAGTGGCATTAGTTAATCCTCGTCGTCGAGCAAGAGAATGCGCAGTGCAAGCCATTTACTCTTGGCAAGTTTCTAGAAACGATCTTGCTGATGTTGAGACAAGTTTTATTGCAGAACAAGATATGAAAGGCGTTGATGCTAAGTATTTTCGTGAGCTATTAAATGGTGTAGCCAAAAACACCAGTGAATTAGATGACAAAATGACGCCTTATCTCACTGAACGCTCTATTAATGAGTTAGGACAAGTTGAATTAGCCATACTTAGAATCGCACTGTATGAATTAATAAAACGTCAAGATGTACCTTATAAAGTTGTGATTAATGAAGCTATCGATTTAACTAAAACATTTGGTGCTGCAGATAGCCATAAATTTGTTAATGGTGTATTAGATAAAATAGCCCCAACCATTCGTACTCGATAAGCAATTAATTATGAGATTGATATGAACAATAATACCGAAAAAAGCAAACCCACTATTTTTTATGCCAAAAATAGCGAATCTAAAAAGCCTTTTCGCTCAGCGACTAAAAAAAAGACTGACTGGAAAAGTAAAGACTCATTTCAAGTAAAACCTAAACGTGATCGTCATGATCGTATTGAAACATTCAAACCTAGAAATGATAAATCTGCATTTGCAAAAAAGAGTTTTATTGTTGATCTTAATCAATCTAAATTGCCTATTGAGAATGAATCACCATGGCAAAAAAAGCTTCGTACAAATGAACAAACTCCAACTTTTGGTTATGATGGATATCGCCAACGCAAAGAAGAAACATTAGTTTATAGCGAAAATAGTTGCAGGGCAGTATTCAAACATCGTCGCACAGCAATTGTTAAATTATTTATTACTCAAGAAATGACTTATCAATTTAAAGAGTTAATTGAGTGGCTCGTTAAACAACGTTTAGGTTATGATGTAGTCTCTAGCGAACAGATTGGTAAAATAACTCAAACGCAACATCATGGTGGCGTATGTTTAATTGTTAAAAAACGTATATCACTTACGTTATTGGATTATCTAGAAAACAATAGCGATAAAGATCATGATTGTGTTTTAGCGATTGATGATGTCAATAATCCCCATAATCTTGGTGGGTTAATTCGTAGTGCCGCTTTTTATGGCGTTAATGGTGTCATGTTACGCCAAACAAATTTACTTGATAGCGGTGCTGCTATGCGTGTGGCTGAAGGTGGCGTTGAAGCTGTTGAGTCAATTAAAAGTGATGATTTTGTGGCCTCAATAGATATGCTTAAGCAACATGGCTATCAAGTTATTGCCCTATTACCTTGTCAAGTAAAGTCAATTACATCCAGTGAATTGCACCAAATCCATTTTAATAAAAAAGTTGTGGTAGTCATATTTCAACAAATTAATATGAAACTAATTAACAGCGCTAATATTGTTGTACATTTAAAAGGCAACGATAACATGCTCGCATTAAATATTTCGGTTGCAACGGGCGTTTTATTATCGAACTTACATAAGTAAATTAATATTTTTACTATCAATGAGTTATTGGTAAAAAACTATTTTACTCATTGATAAAATATATCAAATAGCATCATTTGGTTAGAAATTGCTTTTTTTTTCTGTAAATTGTACTAGTTTTTATATATTTTGGTATGCGTCATGACTTTTAAGCATAAAGTTGGTTTAATTTTTGGGAAGTTTTATCCTTTACATTGTGGTCATATTTATCTAATTGAAAAAGCGATGAACCAAGTTGATGTATTACATATCTTTTTGGGATGTGAAGCATCGCGTGATAAGCAACTATTTAATCAAAGCCGTTTACCAAAACAACCACAAATAAGTGACCGCTTTTCATGGTTAAAAGAGACATTTAAAGATCGCCATAATATTCATATCCATGTACTTGATGAAACTGGTATTGAGTTTTACCCTAATGGTTGGCAAGATTGGAGTGATCGGGTAAAGCAAATTCTTGCTGAGCATAAAATTAAGCCCAATGTGGTATTTACTAGCGAGCCACAAGATGTTAATAACCATAAGATCTATTTTGATTGCCCAGTCGTTATTGTTGATGCTAATCGAGAATTTATTAACATTAGTGCAACACAAATCCGCCAAAATCCATATAAAAACTGGAATTTTATTGCACAAGCAGCAAAACCTTTTTTTGTAAAAAAAGTGGCTATTATTGGCCGAGGCCGTTTTTGTGAATTACCAATCCAATTTGCTAATATTTATAATACTCAATACGTGCCCAATGGCTATATTAATTATATTGAACGAGAAATTTCAATCCAACATAATAAACGTTATTTGAGCGAATCCGATTATATGAAAATTGCAATGTTACATGTTGAACGAATTGCAAAAGCCGTTGAAACATCAAATAAACTTGTTTTTACTTCAATCGATTTTGAAACACTTGAACAATATTACAGTCAAATTTTCAAAAAAAATAATGATGTTTTAAGAGCCTTAAAAGAAAGTTGTCATTTTGATTTAGTCATTCATGAAAAAGATTTAAATCCTCAATCCTCGCAACTTGAATATTTTGAAACTGTTTCAAAGAAGATTGAAGCATTATTGATTTAGTTCATCACATTTATTATGGCTTATGCTAAAATAAGCCAATTATTTGTGATAGGTAAATTTTATGTCTCAATCTTCTGACAAACAAGACAATACAAATCAAGAAAAAATTGATTTTGGTTACACTCAAGTTCCAAAACAAGAAAAAGTAAAACGTGTTGCTGAAGTATTTCACTCTGTTGCCGATAAATATGATGTTATGAATGATCTTATGTCATTTGGCATTCACCGAATTTGGAAAAAAATCACCATTGAGTATAGCAGTGTGCGTAAAGGCCAAAAAGTTTTAGATCTAGCAGGTGGCACAGGTGATTTAACGGCAAAATTCTCGCAACTTGTTGGTGATAGCGGATTAGTTGTCTTAGCTGATATAAACGAATCAATGTTAAAAGTTGGGCGAGATAAACTACGAGACAAAGGCTTATTTAAAAATATCGAATATGTACAAGCTAATGCCGAGGAGTTACCCTTTGCGGATAACTATTTTGATTGTATAACCATCTCATTTGGCTTGCGCAATGTCACTGATAAAGAAAAGGCTTTACGCTCTATATGGCGAGTATTAAAACCCGGTGGGCGCTTATTAATCCTTGAGTTTTCTAAACCGCAATATCAGATCCTAAACAAAGCTTACGACTTATATTCATTTACTATGTTACCGTTAATGGGCAAAATTGTGGCAAATGATTCTGAAAGTTATCGCTATTTAGCCGAATCAATTCGAATGCATCCTGATCAAAATACACTGAAAAGAATGATGGAAGATGCAGGATTTGTTGATGTGAAATACCACAACATGACAGGTGGCATTGTTGCTTTACATATTGGCTTTAAATTTTGATGCGATAAAAAATAATGACCTTTTTTCGACTTTATAAAATACTTGCGATATTTCGTGCTTATCGATTAGATGAATTGTTACCAAAACACCATTTAGTAAGGTGGCCACGGTTGGTTTTAAAGTGTTTATTTTGGATTAGACCCAAAGCTAAACATCAAGAAATTGGTGAGCGATTACGTCAAGCGCTACAGGAGCTCGGCCCCGTATGGGTAAAGTTTGGGCAGATGGTTTCAACTCGACGCGATATTTTACCTAAACACATTGCAGATTCGCTGACCAAATTGCAAGATCAAGTTGCTCCTTTTGATGGACAAATTGCTAAACAGCTTATTGAATCGGCATTAGGTCAAACAATAGATTATTATTTTTCCCATTTTGATGAAAAACCATTAGCATCAGCATCGATTGCCCAAGTCCATACAGCAATATTAAAGCATAGCCAAGCTGAAGTTATTATTAAAGTATTACGCCCTAATATTTTGCCTATTATTCAAGCTGATATACGTTTAATGTATTGGGTAGCTAAACAATTTACCAAGCGCATAAAATCAGGCGAAAAATTGCGAGCTGTTGAAATAGTGCGTGATTATGAAATCACGCTATTAAAAGAGTTAGATTTACAAAAAGAAGCTTACAACACGATTAGATTGCGCGATAATTTTATTAATAGTGATATCTTATATATTCCTTATGTATATCATAACCTTTGTCGAAAAAATGTGTTAGTTGAAGAACGAATTAAAGGTATACCTATCTCAAATATTGAGCAGCTTAAGCAAAATAACGTCAATATGAAATTACTAGCAGAACGAGGTGTTCAGGCATTTTTTACCCAATTATTTCGTGATAACTTTTTCCATGCAGATATGCATCCTGGTAATATTTTTGTCGATATTACCGAACCACAAAATCCCCGTTATATTGGCATTGATTGTGCCATTATTGGTATATTGACTGAGGATGATCAACGTTATCTTGCTGAAAACTTTTTAGCCTTTTTTAATCGAGATTATCGCAAAATAGCCCAAATCTATATCACATCAGGCTGGGTGCCAGAAACAACTGATGTTGTGGCGCTTGAAATGGCAATGCGTAACGTCTGTGAACCTGCATTTGCAAAACCCCTTGCCCAAATTTCATTTTCACAAATTTTGCTACAATTATTTCAAGTTGCTCGCCAATTTGACATGGATATTCAACCCCAATTAACCCTGCTTGAAAAAACGTTATTTTATATTGAAGGGCTAGGTCGCCAGCTTTATCCTGAACTAGATTTATGGAAAACAGCAAAACCGTTTTTAGAAAAATGGTATCAAGATAAATACAGCGCTAAAAAAATACTACAACAAACTTGGCAATCATTACCCGCGTGGCAAACTATGTTGCCAAAGTTACCCGAAAAATTAAATAACTACGAACGAATCAGTAAACAAATGAGTGCCCAACTAATACAAATTACTCAAGAATTACAGCTTAGTAAAAAGCGTGAACGGAATCTATATAAAATGATGGGGGTAGTGTGTGCTTTATGTATTATTATATTGGTTTCACATTAAGCTGATTGTCTTGGGAATATTATAATTTGCGTGTATAATTTGGTTATTTACCTCATCGGAGATGATTATCATGATGCCAAGCTTACCTCAACTTTTAATATTAATTGCGGTTGTTGTATTGTTATTTGGAACAAAAAAATTACGTTCATTGGGCTCCGATCTTGGCGAATCAATTAAAGGTTTTAAGAAAGCAATGAATGATGATGACGATAAAAAAGATGCTGATAATTCACAAAAATCTGAAAATATCGATTCATCTGATGCTAATAATCAGAGTAAAAAAGAGTAAACCGTGTTTGACATTAGTTTTGGTCAATTATTATTAGTTTTAATTATTGGTCTGGTGGTTTTAGGGCCAGAACGGCTACCCATTGCGATAAAAACAGTTACAGGGTGGATAAAAGTGCTACGCCGAATGTCTGCTACGGTACAATTAGAGCTGAATAAAGAGCTCAAACTGCAAGAGTTGCAAGCCAGCTTAAAAAAGGCCGAACAAAGTGGTTTAAAAACACTTACACCCGAAATTCAAGAATCTATTGATGATTTAAAACGTGTAACCGAATCCTTACAAAAAGAAATCGATTCGGCCACGAAAATTGATACTGAAACTCGTACAGATAAAAATACACCATGACAGACAACGTTACTCAACCATTAATTGGACATCTTGTTGAACTTAGAACACGGCTTTTGCGGTGTATTATCTGTATTTTGCTAGTATTAATTTGCTTGCTTTATTTTTCCAATGATATTTATCATATTGTGGCAAATCCGCTTATGAGTCAATTGCCACAAGGCAGTAATATGATAGCAACGGATATTGCAGCGCCATTTTTTACACCAATTAAGTTAACAGTTGTAGTAGCGATCTTTATTTCAATTCCTTATGTGCTATATCAAATTTGGGGATTTATTGCCCCAGCGTTATATCAACATGAGAAACGTCTGGTTATGCCGTTAATTGTATCAAGCACGATTCTTTTTTATCTTGGTATAGCATTTGCTTACTTCGCTGTGTTTCCATTAGCGTTTTACTTCTTTATCCATACCGCACCGATCGATGTGGCGATTAATACTGATATTACCAAGTATCTTGATTTTGTAATGACACTCTTTATTGTCTTTGGATTTGCTTTCGAAGTGCCAGTTGCTATTATTTTGCTTTGTTGGACAGGAATAACTACACCAAAAAGTTTACGAAACAAGCGACCATATATTATTGTTGGGGTATTTGCTGTTGCTATGTTTGTTACCCCTCCAGACGTATTTTCACAAATACTATTAGCTGTACCTATTTGTTTACTATTTGAAATTGGCACTTTTTTTGCCCGTTTTTATCAACCGCGCAAAAATGACGAAATGGAAGATGACAACAACCATGATTTTGATGAGACGTAAACAAATATAGAATGAGTAAACTGAAAATAACTAAGGATAACGAGTCATAATGAAAGCATCATTACCTGATTTTAATTGCGCCAATGTGTTAGTTGTGGGCGATATTATGTTGGATCGCTATTGGTATGGGGGAACGAATCGTATATCGCCCGAAGCGCCAGTACCTATAGTTAAAATTGACTCGTTAGAAGAACGACCTGGTGGTGCTGCCAATGTTGCTATGAATATTACTTCACTTTGCGGTAATGTACGCCTAATCGGTCTAACAGGCATAGATGAACCAGCAAAAATTCTTAATGAACAATTAAGTAAACATAAAGTTCAATGTGATTTTGTTTCTGTATCAACACACCCAACCATAACAAAGTTACGCGTTCTATCACGTAATCAACAATTGATTCGCCTTGATTTTGAAGAAGGATTTAACAATATTGATGCAACGCCTCTTCTAGAGCGTATTCAATCAGCATTAACGACCCATAAAGTTTTGGTACTGTCGGATTATGCCAAAGGTGCGTTATCTGCTGTTCAATCAATGATTAAGCTTGCTAATCATGCCAATGTGCCTATCTTAGTCGATCCAAAAGGAACCGATTTTGAGCGTTACCGCGGGGCGACATTGTTAACTCCAAACATGTCAGAATTTGAAGCAGTAGTCGGACATTGCAAAACTGAAGAAGAGATTGTTGAAAAAGGTTATCAACTCATCAAACAATATGATCTAAAAGCCTTACTAGTAACACGTAGCGAAAAAGGCATGACATTATTACAGTTAGATAAACCAATTTACCACTTACCAACTCAAGCAAAAGAAGTCTTTGACGTAACAGGAGCTGGCGATACAGTAATCGCTACATTAGCTGCAGCATTAGCTGCTGGTCAATCTTTAGAAGAAAGTTGTTTCTTAGCAAATGTCGCAGCGGGTGTGGTTGTTGGTAAACTAGGTACTTCAACTGTTTCACAAGTTGAATTGAGTAATGCCATTCGAGCCCGTGCCAATGACGGTTTTGGAGTAATGACAGAAGAAGAACTTAAAGAAGAAATCAAAAAAGCGCGTATGCGTGGCGAAAAAATTGTTATGACCAATGGTTGTTTTGATATTTTACACGCAGGACATGTTTCTTACCTTGCTAATGCACGTAAACTAGGCGACCGTTTAATTGTAGCAGTGAATAGTGATGCTTCGGTTAAACAATTAAAAGGGGAATCCAGACCCATTAATCCGCTAATGCAACGTATGATTGTACTTGGTGCACTTAATTCAGTTGACTGGGTTGTACCATTTGAAGAAGAAACACCACAACGTTTAATTGCAAGTATCTTGCCTGATGTCTTAGTCAAAGGCGGTGATTATAAACCCGAAAATATCGCCGGTGGTAAAGAAGTCATTGAAGCAGGCGGCACAGTTAAAGTCCTCAATTTTGAAGATGGCTGTTCAACCACCAATATTATTAATGCAATAAAAAATCGCTAAATTAACAAATCTTATCGGTTGCTTCAGCGTGCCACTGATAAGATTTATAATCCGATATTAATACACTTGCTTATTATTCTATTTTACGCATTTCTTGGAAAATCGTGTTAACGCTAAGCACCATTTTTAGTAACTGACTAATAAAATATTAACAATTATTAGTATGATCAATCGTTAATAACTATTATTAAATTTTAGAATGAATACTTTTTTTATCTTGCGATTTATGTAAAGCTAATAGCTAACTAATGAAAATTGTATTAAGGATATTTAATGACCAAACATTATGATTATATAGCTATCGGTGGTGGTAGTGGAGGGATTGCATCTGTTAACCGAGCGGCATCCTATGGAAAAAAGTGTGCACTAATTGAAGCAAAATTATTGGGTGGAACCTGTGTTAATGTTGGTTGTGTGCCCAAAAAAGTCATGTGGTATGGTGCACAAATTGCTGAAGCCATTAACCATTATGGCCCTGACTATGGTTTTAATACTACCATTAATCAATTCAGCTGGGACAAATTAATTGCAAGTCGAAATGCTTATATTGATAGAATCCATCAATCTTATGATCGTGTCCTTAATAACAATAACGTTGATGTTATTCATGGTTATGCTAAGTTCGTTGATGCTCATACAGTTGAAGTCAATGGTGAACATTATAGTGCTGAACATATTTTGATTGCTGTGGGTGGTAAACCAAGTATTCCGAATATTCCCGGTGCTCAATATGGTATTACATCAGATGGCTTTTTTTCTCTAAAAACCTTACCCAAACGTGTAGCCGTTGTTGGAGCTGGATATATTGCTTGTGAAATTGCAAGCGTATTACACTCGCTGGGTGCACAAACACACCAATTTATTCGTAACGCTACGCCACTACGAGCTTTTGATCCGCTTATTATTGATACCTTGATGGAAGTGATTGCAACAGAAGGGCAACAATTACATACTTTTGCCATTCCGAAATCAGTTACTAAAAATAGCGATAACTCATTAACATTAACTCTTGAAAATGGCGAAAGCTATATTGTCGATAGCTTAATTTGGGCAATTGGCCGTGAACCTGCGACCCATGATATGAATTTACAAGCAGCAGGCATTGCTGTTGATAGTAAAGGTTTTGTGATGGTTGATAAATATCAAAATACTAATATATCAGGAGTTTATTCAGTCGGTGATGATACAGGCGCAACAGCACTAACCCCTGTTGCGGTTGCTGCTGGACGTCGTTTATCAGAAAGGCTATTTAACAATAAACCTGATGAACATTTAGATTACAGTAATATTCCAACTGTAGTATTTACTCATCCGGCAATTGGTACCGTAGGCTTAACAGAACCAGACGCAATAAAGCAATATGGATCTGAAAATGTAAAAGTTTATCAATCAACATTTACAGCAATGTATACCGCAGTTACTCAACATCGCCAACCATGTCGCATGAAGCTAGTTTGTGTAGGTAAAGATGAAAAAATCGTCGGTATTCATGGCATTGGTTATGGTATGGACGAAATACTACAAGGTTTTGCAGTGGCATTAAAAATGGGCGCTACTAAAAAAGACTTTGATAATACCGTGGCAATTCACCCAACCGCAGCTGAAGAGTTTGTCACAATGCGTTAATAGTATCAGTTATTGTGTAGTACACAATAAAATAAAAAGCAGGGTAAAAGCCCTGCTTTTTATTGGTTGTAGTTACTGATTAATGACCTGAGTTACTATTCCATCCTTGTTTTGCAAGTGGGTAGAAACCGACAGCAATCGCAATTAATGCCACAAAAGAGATATAAAGGCCTGCACCAAGATAACTATACTGACCTAATAAATGTTCAGTGCTTAATAGATAAATTGTTAAAGTCGGTGTAAATGCACTAAATAGTGCATAGGCTAAATTGTAAGAAAACGATAAGCCAGAATAGCGAATAGCTGGAGGAAAAGTTCTCGTTCCAATAATTGGTGTCATAGCGATAGCCCCAATGAAAAGACCAAACGCAGCCCATGTCCAATAAAGTTGAGTTAACGATATTTCTGGACTTAAGGAGCTATAAAAGTAGATACTAGTAATAGCCAACCCACCCCAAGTAATGACAACGGTTTTAGTGGTTCCTAACTTGTCTTCTAGCCAACCGGAAATAACACAGCCGATTGTTAATGTTAATGCTGCAATACAACCGCCAACACGCCAATCAAGGTTAGTAAAGTGATACATTCCACCGACAATACGTCCAGGAGTAATTAAAATCCCCACCATAATTGCTGTTGATAACGACCAAGTTAGTAATGCAACAATCACACATGCTGTTTTGTGTTTCTGTAGCACTGTAACTACAGGAATATTTTTTTCGATAGCTTTACGGGCGGCTAACTCTTTAAAAATAGGTGTTTCAGAGAGAAAACGTCTTAAATAAACTGAAATAATGCCAAAAATACCACCAATAATAAACGGAATACGCCAAGCATAATCTAAAATATTTTGTTTAGTAAAACAAAGATCAATAATAATAGTTACAATAAACCCAAGTAAAATACCACCAGTGATGCCAGAAGTTAATGTCCCTACACCAAGCCCATAACGTTGCTTTGGCACATGTTCAGCAATAAACACCCACGCACCTGGCATTTCGCCACCTATAGCAGCACCTTGTAGCATTCGCATTACTAACAATAACAGCGGTGCAAAAATGCCAATCATATCGTAAGTTGGCAATATACCAATGATAAATGTTGGTAGAGCCATCATAGCAACACTTAAGGTAAACATTTTTTTACGCCCAACTTTATCACCAAAGTGAGCCATAATAATGCCACCAACAGGGCGAACTAAATAACCGGCAGCAAAAATACCCCAAGCAAACAAATCTAACGTTAATGGTGAAAGTGTATGCGGTAAAAAGAGTGGCTTGACGATGGTATCAATGTAAAGTGCATAGATAACAAAATCATAAAATTCTAATGTACCACCTAAAGAGGATAAAACTAACGTTTTAAAATCCTGACAAGTTAATGGTCGAGCGCTAGGCTGCCATTCGGTGTTGATCTCAGACTGACTCATGGAAAACCTTATTATTAAATTAAGTAAAAAAATAAAGAACTGTCTTTTATTGATTTAAGATAAAAATGTGAGCTTCATTCTGCCATAAAAAAAAGTCCTTTTTTTCATCATAAAAAAATTTAATGTATACAACAAATCAACTTATTTGATTTATAATCCAACCAATTTATGCTTAAAAAATACAAATCGACATAAAGCATAATTAATAATAGATAAGCTAGGTAAAATTTGATGCAAAATAACGAAAAAGTACGTTGTGATTGGGTTTTGAATGATCCCATATATATTCATTACCACGATAACGAATGGGGCATTGTTCAACATAATAGTCTTAAATTATTTGAAATGATTTGCCTTGAAGGGCAACAAGCAGGGTTATCATGGATTACTGTTTTGAAAAAGCGTGATGAATATCGCCGCTGCTTTTTCAATTTTGACCCTAAAAAAATCATAAGATTGTCAACTGAAGATATTGAGCAATTACTTGAAAATAAAGGATTGATCCGTAATCGTTTAAAATTAAATAGCATTGTCAAAAATGCCCATGCTTATTTAAACATGCAAAAAAAAGGGGAAGATTTCTCGCAATTTATCTGGTCTTTTGTAAACGGTAAACCCATTATTAACCACTTTAAAGATAAAAGTGAAGTACCTGTAAGCACCGAAATATCTGACAACATGTCAAGGGAGTTAAAAAGAAGAGGCTTTAGTTTTGTTGGCTCCACAATTTGTTATGCTTTTATGCAATCAATGGGACTGGTTGATGATCATTTTAAGAATTGCTTTAAAAAAGGATGTTAATTTAATGAATATATTTAAGTTATTAAAGCATTCTGTAATCGCTATTTTAAGTTATTTTATTGTCTGTAATATTATTATTTTTATTTATGCACAACAAAAGCCCGTTGATAATGCTGAAACTATGGTTGTGTTAGGCTCTCAAGTTGTCGGCACGCCAGCTACAGCGCCTTTAACTTTACAAATTCGTTTAGATATTGCCGCTACTTACTTACAAAATCATCTTCAAACTAAAGTCGTTGTTTGTGGTGGACAAGGTAAAGATGAATCAGCAAGCGAAGCCAGTGTGATGTTTAATTACTTAGTGAATAAAGGAATAGATGCTTCACGAATCTATATTGAAGATAAATCAACCCGAACTGCGCAACAATTCGTATACGCTAATCGCATTTTACCATTGGGGAAAACGATAATTGTAACTAATGATTTTCATTTATTACGTTCAGTAATGCTGGCTAAACGCTCAGGATTTAATGATGTATCTGGATTGTCAGCGCCCTTGAGCTTTTCTAATTTTGATAAATATATTGCGATGATAAGAGAACCACTTGCTTTGGCTAATTCTTGGTTATTTGATCACCCTAAAAATTAAATTAGGTATGGTAGCTTTTAACAACTTATCAAATCTTTTAATTTTTTTATATATAGCTTATTCTTATCATCACTAGATAAGTAAGCAGTAGCTGTTTTTGGCATCTTGTCCATGATATTATGGCACATTGCTATTTAATTTAGAAATTAATACATATGAATTTAGATACTATTGTTGCACAGGCAACCCCACCTGGCCGTGGAGGTGTTGGGATTTTACGTATTTCGGGATCTCAAGCCCGAGCAGTAGCTCAATCTATATTAGGTAAATTACCTAAACCACGCCACGCTGATTATTTATCTTTTTTAGCATCAGATGGTTCAACTTTAGATGAAGGCATCGCTTTATTTTTTCCAAATCCATATTCATTTACTGGCGAAGATGTGCTTGAACTACAAGGGCATGGTGGGCCAGTTATTCTCGATTTATTGTTAAAACGAGTTCTGGAAGTGCCTAATGTCCGTATTGCACGCCCTGGTGAATTTTCAGAGCGCGCATTTTTAAATGATAAGCTAGATCTAGCCCAAGCCGAAGCGATTGCTGATTTAATTGATGCTAGTTCGGAACAGGCAGCAAAATCAGCAATATCATCCTTACAAGGAGTATTTTCTAAAAAAGTAAATGCACTGGTTGAGTCATTAATCCATTTACGCATTTTTACCGAAGCAGCAATTGATTTTCCTGAAGAAGAAATAGACTTTTTATCGGATGGTAAAATTGAGTCTCAGCTAAATGAAGTAATTACTCGCTTAGCTGAAGTTCGCCAAGAAGCTAAGCAAGGAACACTGTTACGAGAAGGAATGAAGGTGGTCATTGCTGGGCGCCCTAATGCAGGTAAATCCAGTTTGCTTAATGCACTAGCAGGGCGTGATGCCGCCATAGTGACTGATATAGCAGGAACGACCCGAGATGTACTACGTGAATATATTCATATCGATGGTATGCCGTTACATATTATTGACACCGCAGGTCTACGTGAAGCCAGTGATGAAGTAGAGCGAATTGGTATTGAGCGTGCTTGGCAAGAAATTGAACAAGCAGATAGGGTATTATTTATGGTCGATAGTACAACAACGACCGAATCCAATCCCGAAAAATTATGGCCAGAATTTATTGAACGCTTACCTAAAAATATGCCTGTTACCGTTATTCGCAATAAAGCAGATTTAACTGGCGAATCCCTAGGTTATAGCGAAGCAAATGGTTACTCGCAGATCCAACTATCTGCACGAACGGGTGAAGGGATAGGACTGCTACGTGATCATCTAAAACAAGCCATGGGCTATACCAGTAGTACCGAGGGAGGATTTTTAGCACGTCGCCGCCACCTACAAGCACTTGAAAAGGCAGCTCAGCACTTAAACAATGGCAAACATAAACTCGTTGTTTTTCATGCTGGTGAATTATTAGCTGAAGAGCTAAGGTTAGCTCAAGAAGCTTTAAGCGAAATCACGGGAGAATTTACCTCCAATGACTTATTAGGCCGTATATTTAGTTCGTTTTGTATTGGTAAGTAAATGCAATTAAAAAAATTAATAAAATCAATAGTTTTTCTGAACAACTTTTAGAGGTAAAAATGCACTCTTTTTTGGCGGTCTTTTATTCACAGTATGCAAATACTTCCTTGTTTTTGAAAATATTAAATATATCCACATTAAACCACTATTTTAATGGTGATTTGTAAATGCGTTATTCTTGATATCGATTTGTCATAAATTTTTTTTATAACCTTAAAAAAAGATTGAAATCGCACGTTAATTAAGTAAGGATAACTGACAGTAATATTTTTATACACTATGTATAGCAAAGCCTTTAAGACTAATGCAATGAACAATAAGGAGTCAACATGTTTAGTAAAGATATGACTATTGCCGATTATGATAAGGAATTGTGGAATGCCATTAAAGGCGAAGAACAGCGTCAAGAAGATCATCTTGAACTGATCGCATCAGAGAACTATACCAGCCCACGAGTAATGCAAGCGCAAGGCTCACAACTTACCAATAAATATGCTGAAGGTTATCCTGGCAAACGCTATTATGGTGGTTGTGAATATGTTGATATTGTTGAAAAATTAGCAATAGAGCGTGCTAAGGAGTTATTTGGTGCGGACTATGCCAATGTGCAACCGCATTCGGGTTCACAAGCTAATTTTGCGGTTTATATGGCACTGTTAAAAATAGGGGATACCGTTTTAGGTATGAATTTATCCGAGGGAGGTCATTTAACGCATGGTTCGCCAGTGAGCTTTTCAGGCAAACTTTATCATGTTGTTTCTTATGGCGTTGATGATTCTGGCCATATTGATTATCAACAGCTGGCTAACATTGCTCAAGCATCAAAACCTAAAATGATTATTGGCGGGTTTTCGGCTTACTCTGGCGTAGTTGATTGGAAGCGTATGCGCGAAATTGCCGATAGCGTAGGCGCTTACTTATTTGTAGATATGGCGCATGTAGCAGGTTTAGTTGCAGCGGGCGTTTATCCAAATCCTGTTCCTTATGCGCATGTTGTTACCACTACAACACATAAAACCCTAGGAGGTCCACGAGGGGGATTAATTTTAGCTAAAGGTGGTAGTGAGGACTTATATAAAAAACTAAATTCAGCGGTTTTCCCAGGAGCACAAGGCGGTCCTTTAATGCATGTGATTGCAGCTAAAGCTGTTGCATTAAAAGAAGCCATGGAACCTGCGTATAAACAATATCAACATCAAGTAGTTAACAATGCTAAAGCTATGGTGGAAGTGATTTTAAATCGTGGTTATAAAGTGGTATCTGGTGAAACAAACAATCACCTATTCTTAATTGATTTAGTCGACAAAAATATTACAGGTAAAGAAGCTGATGCCGCTTTGGGTAGTGCTAATATTACTGTTAATAAAAATAGCGTACCTAAAGATCCGCAAAGCCCATTTGTAACATCGGGTGTGCGTATTGGTACACCAGCTATTACTCGTCGAGGCTTTAAAGAAGCCGAATCACGTGATTTGGCCAATTGGATTTGTGATGTGTTAGACAATATTGATGATGAACAAACCATTCAAACAGTGAAAGAAAAAGTGTTAACTATTTGCCGTCGATTACCAGTTTATCAGCATTAATTATTGATAAAAAATTGCCGACTATTATCGGCAATTTTTTAATGAATTGTTTTATAAAATGATTTTTATTTATCATTCGTTGTATTATCTTGGTTTTTTTCTTGCTTTTGTAGTTCGATATAGTGTTCTAAATAACCTTTGTGCCATAACCAACCGCCCATTGCGCCAATACCAAGTAAAATAGCTAACCCAAAAGCGGCAATTAAAACTTTGTTGCTGTTGTTTTTCATTGGGTCACGCAAATTGCGTTTTGCGTTTGATGGCAGTTCAGCTTTGCTGGTGAGCAAACTACCCAACATTAAGTTGATTTTAACTTGACCATTAATTGCCCAACCTGATGCTTCAAGTAGTGGACCTAGAGTTCTACGTCGTAACTTTAACCATGCCAAAATAACAGACGGTCCTGAAATAATTAAGAATAATCCAATAAAGAATAAAGGAAATTGCCACCAAGTTAGCGAAAAAATTGCTTGAAAAATAGAGGCTAATGCCGTACCTATTGCACCTACAGCTAAACCAATTGCGGCAAAAATACCAACGCTTTTACCAATATCAAATTTATTTGCTGGGTTTTGCAAAGCTTGTTCACTTGATTTTTCAATATTGGCATCTTTACTGCTAGCCCATTTGTTAATTTGTTCAGTAATACAGCGACCAATACGTTGATAAGGTGCTAAAATTGCTTGTTGAATGCTAATTGGCTTAGTGATTATTTTAACCACATTGGCATCCCAATCATTTCCTTTATTATCGATAAATACACCATTGCGACCTTCAAGTAATAAATCGCCTTGCCCTGCTGTCATTGCCGCGGCAATGAGTTGCTTTTGCCCATGCCTTGTGCATTCACAATAAAGTAAACAAAGTTCGGAATAATTTGCCATTGTTACGTGCTTAGCAATATTATCAACTGCAACGCAAAGGGTTGCACAGCGACCATCAATATAAAGCTTACCAAGCTGAAATGCAGCTCGCGTATTTGGTGAGAAGAAGTCAGCAAAAGACGCAAAGTTAACCAATAAACGATATAAATGTTTATGAAATAAGACTAATTTTTCTAATATGAGAATGTCTGACGCCGATATTGGCGTTTTATTATCTTGTTCAACCATTTGCTGAAATTCGGTTAACAAATCGTCGTTAGCTAGGCTAATCATGAGATTATTTGGTATATCTTCTATGCTGGCAGAGGGTTCAATTGCAACAGTTAATTGTGCTAATTCGGGCTTAGAACTAATCAGTTTAGCGTAAGCTTGCAAGCTTTGTTGAATATGTTGCCATTCTTGCTGTGTTAGCTGGTCTGAATTGGATAAGGATGTTTCTACTAATGTTTTAAACCGACTAATTTTAGTTTTCCAAAGAGGGTTTATTCCATTGACTAAATCAAGCACCTCAACTGTGTCGATTTTTGATAGAGGTAATTCGGCTAAAGCCTCATCAGACAATAATCCATTTTGTGTCGGTACGATATACTTTTCGTCTACGTTAAGCGCTGTTTGTGCTTGTGGGGCATATTGCGCCAATTCAACACGTAAAAAATAATCATCAATTTTGGGTTTTAATAGTTGAATTAGCTTCCATATTTCAGCGCTATTTTCACCAAATGGTGTATCGGTATTATTTATTTTTGCTTGCCATTGCAACCAAGTTTTTAAGTTTTCAACAAATGTGGTGGCAATGTTTAAATCAATCCCCTCTTGTCCACTCATATCTTTTTGTGCACCAGTGGTTTTGATTGCTGTTTGAATAAAGGTTTGCATGTCGCTTGATAATTCACTTGATGCAGGGAAGATTAAATCGCCATTATAAAGTTTATCAGCATTGGTTTTAATTGATTGCCATATATCATCTTGTGTTAAATAATCCACATTACTTTTATTCAAACTAGCCAAAATACTCCGTGCCGTAGTAGAGAGTTTTTCCCCTTGTGGGGTAGACGTTTTAATTTGTGATAAAGGTAGTGTTTCACTCATTGTTAAAATGCTATCAAATGACACGATTTTATCTTGTGTCCAACTGATAGCATCTAAAATATCAGGAATGCGAATACGTCCATCTTGATCTGAATCAAGTAATGCTAAGGTTCGCTCGTCAAAATCTAACCCTGTTGTTGGGCAGCTTAATGCTACCCATAATTTAGGGTCTAAATCTGGTAAATTGATAATGTCATCAGCACTTTTAAATACAACTTGATCCAACCCACCAACGCGCTGGAATGTCCACATATGGCTCATAATAATCTCCACACCGAAACTCATTAATATTTTTATTCATTAATATAACAGTATTTATTTTTTTTTATAGGATAGAACAGTGATTTCTAATATTTGTGAGACCTATTAGTGCTTCTTTATTTTTTGATTTATTTGCCTTGGCTAACTTTATGGTAGAATAATGCCTTATTACTTAATATCCAAATAAAAATCACCATTATGTCATTAATTAATCTTACCAATGCTTACCTTTCATTTAGTGATGCGCCACTGCTCGATCATATTGATATGTCTATTGAACCAAACGAACGAGTTTGCCTTGTTGGTCGTAATGGTGCGGGCAAATCAACGTTACTGAAAGTATTAAACAAAGAAATACCATTAGATGAAGGTCAAATTATTTATGAAAATAATGTGATTGTTTCACGTTTGCAACAAGATCCTCCTCGCGATGTGCAAGGCAATGTATTTGACTTTGTGGCCGAAGGGTTGCATGAACAAGCGCAATTATTACGTGATTATTACGATTTGGCACATCAAGTAGAGCAAGACCCTTGCGAAAGCAATTTAACCAAATTAGCTAAAATGCAAGAGCAATTAGATCACCAAAATGGCTGGCAATTAGATAGTCGTATTCATAATGTTATTTCGTCGCTATCGCTTGATGGCGATGCTTTGCTATCTTCGCTATCTGGTGGCTGGCTTCGTAAAGCCGCATTGGCCAGAGCTTTGGTTTGCCAACCGTCGGTTTTATTGCTTGATGAACCAACCAACCATTTAGATATTCAAACTATAAAATGGTTAGAAGAGTTTTTAAAAAGCTTTAATGGCAGTATTGTATTTATTTCTCATGATCGCTCTTTTATTCGCCAAATGGCAACACGCATTATTGATTTAGATCGCGGCAAAATAGCCTCTTGGAGTGGTAATTACGATAACTATTTAATTGGCAAAGAAGAAGCACTACGTGTTGAAGAGTTGCAAAATGCCGAATTTGATAAGAAATTAGCCCAAGAAGAGGTCTGGATTCGCCAAGGGATTAAAGCACGCCGTACACGTAATGAAGGGCGAGTACGTGCATTAAAAGCAATGCGCCAAGAGTATAGCGAGCGTCGCCAAGTGATGGGTAGTGCCAAAATGCAAATTGAAGAGGCATTACGTTCAGGAAAAATCGTTTTTGAGCTTGAAAATGTGACCTATCAGATTGGGGATAAGTTGCTCGTTAATGATTTTTCTGTACAAGTATTACGAGGTGATAAGATTGCTTTAATTGGCCCTAATGGTATTGGTAAAACAACGTTGTTAAAACTGATGTTGGGTAATTTAACGCCAACATCAGGTAGTGTGCATTGCGGTACCAAGCTTGAAGTAGCTTATTTTGATCAATATCGGTTAGAGCTCGATCCTGAAAAAACCGTGATGGATAATTTAGCTGAAGGTAAACAAGAAGTGATGGTTAATGGACGATCACGTCATGTACTTGGTTATCTGCAAGATTTTTTATTCCCGCCAAAACGCGCCCGAACACCTGTTCGTGCATTATCAGGTGGGGAGCGTAATCGTTTATTGCTGGCTAAACTATTTTTAAAGCCTAGTAATTTATTAATACTTGATGAACCGACCAATGATCTGGATATTGAAACACTGGAATTGTTAGAAGAGTTGGTTAATGATTATCAGGGAACAGTCTTACTAGTTAGTCATGATCGGCAGTTTGTTGATAATGTGGTTACCCAATGTTGTTTTTTTGAGGACAAAGGGCATATTGGTATTTATGCCGGTGGTTATGCCGATGCTCTGCAACAACAGCAACAAGCACAACCGGTTAAAGTAGCGACAGTTAATGATGTTAAACAGCCTAAAAAAGCATTAAGCACGGCGAATAACAAAAGCAATGATCAAGCCACTAAAAAGAAGGTTAAGCTGAGTTATAATGAACAACGAGAGTTAACACAATTACCAAGCAAAATAGAACAATTAGAATTAGCCATTGCTGATTTACAAGCACAGATTAGTCAAAGCGACTTTTTTAATCAACCCCACGAGGTTACAGGTCCAATCTTACAATCTTTGACCGACAAAGAAGCCGAATTAGAATCTGCTTTTGAACGCTGGGAACAGTTAGAGTCTTTAAGTAAATCATAATGTAAGAGTGTTATTTTCAGCATTATTTATTGGCGCTATATAATAAATAATGCTGTTTCTGAGCTTTAAGATTTTTATAAAATGGTTTTATTATTCCACAATTTTCTAGAACAAAGACAGAAAAATAACAACGCAATAATAACGAAAACGGCGCCAACAAAACCAATATCCTCCGTTGATAGTAAAATTAATACTTTACTACCTATAAAAGCACCTCCGCCTATTCCAATATTGTAAATACCTGAATAAACAGATGTGGCAATATCGGTTGCATCGGGCGCTGCATCGATGACTTTGCTTTGCATGACCATGCCAATAATGGTAATCGAAAGCCCCCAGATCAAACATTGGATGATTGCGGTATAAAGTGTGAACGAACAGACATAAAGTGATAATAAACAAGCGATCAATGACAACATAGGGATCACTAAAATGGCGGTTGGATTTTTTTCGGCGTATTTTGCAAAAATAACGCTGCCAATCATGCCAGAAAAACCGACTACTAACAATAAAGCGACGATAACATTTTGATTAAATCCGCCAACATCTTTCATAAATGGCGTAATGTAGGTATAAGCAGTGAAGTGGCCAGCAATTATAATGGCTATTAATAGATAAATGTTTAGCAGTATTGGGCGTTTTAATACCATTGGAATATCTTTGATAGAGATAATATCCATGCTTGGTACAGTAGGCAATAAGCGGAGTAGTAATATCATCACGCAAAAAGCGATACCAGCAATACATAAAAAAGTCACACGCCAGCCAACGAGTTGTCCTATGATGGTGCCAATTGGAATGCCTAGAATGGTTGCCATCGATACGCCAATAACAATAAAGCCCATGGCTTTAGCTTTTTTACCATTGGGCGCTAACCGAACGGCAAGTGGTGTTGTAATTGCCCAAAATACCGCATGAGCACAAGCAATACCAATTCTTGCTACCATCAAACTGTAAAAATTCCACGCAAACCCAGCTAAAATATGACTACCAATAAATAGGCAAAATAAAAGGATGAGTAGCTTTCTTCGTTCCATTTTTGACGTTAATACTGTGAGTGGCAATGATAATAACGAGACAGCCCACGCATAAATGGTGAGTAATAATCCAGCATGAGCGACATCCATTGAAAAGCTTTCAGCAATATTAGGTAATAGCCCAACGGGCACAAATTCCGTTGTATTAAAAATAAATGCCGCAAATGCAAGGCAAAGAATTGATGACCAAATGCGAGATCGGGGAATACTATTATTCATGATTAAGATTATGGAAGAGGTATGTTTTTATTGGATTATAACTGAATAATTTTGTCTATTAAATAGCTACTCTAAATAAATCTTAAAGTAAATCATCGCCACCACTATTTGTAGAGGATGGCGATGTATTATTGCTTTGATTTATGCTAATGCTTTAACCGCCGCTAGGGCTTTGTCATAATTAGGTTCTGAAGATGTTTCTTTAACATATTCAACATAAGCAATTTTGTCATTTTTATCAATAACAAATACGGCTCGGGAAAGTAAACGTAGTTCTTCAATAACAGTGCCATATTTTAGGCCAAAATCAAGGTCTTTATGATCTGACGTCACTTTAACGGCATTAATGCCTTCAGCAGCACAATAGCGATTTAATGCAAAAGGTAAATCAAGGCTAATTGAAAATATTATAGTATCGGTTAATTTTGCCGCTTCGACATTAAAACGGTGAACTTGGGCACTACATACCGAAGTATCAATGGATGGTACCGAATTAATAATTCTGATTTTACCTTTAAAATCGGATAATTTAATGGGTTTCATTACTAAATCTTGCACAATAAAATCAGGTGCTATGTCACCAACGTTGATTTTGGGACCTAACAAAGTAATGGGGGCTCCACGCATAGTAACTTCATTGACTCTTTTTTGCATAACTGTTTCCTTTGGGGGGATAATAATTGTGTTGTAATAAATTTCAGTGTTGATAGGATAACGACGTTCAATGCATTAAAGATTTTGCACCTATTGGCGTTGATTCAATATAGACCTAAACAGACTACTGAGCAATAGCGCTATCATGTTTTTAGTGATGAATTAGCCAATTTCAACTATTGTTAATAATGTTGTTTTTTTAATGTAATTAAATTATTTCTATTTTGTATGTTTATTAGACAATGGTATATAATGCCAGTCCCTTTCTTTACTCTTATATCAACACTATGAATCAATTACTTATTACTGTTTGTTTACTGACTTTTAGTAATGTTTTTATGACTTTTGCGTGGTATGGGCATTTGCGGTTTTTACATAACCAAGTTTGGCTAGTGGCGGTGTTTGCTAGCTGGGGGATTGCGTTATTTGAGTATTTATTGCAAGTGCCTGCTAATCGCATTGGTTTTCAGGTTGCCAGCGCAAGTCAATTAAAGATTATTCAGGAAGTAATTAGTTTGTCTGTTTTTATCCCTTTTTCAATTTATATTTTAAAAGAGCCATTTAAGACAGACTATATTTGGGCGGGTTTGTGTCTTTTAGGTGCAGTATTTTTTATGTTCCGCGATAAGATTTTTGCTTAAATTCATTCTAGAACCGTGATAAATATTGAGCATATTTGTCACGGTAATGATCTAAATTAGCCTTTCAAATATTCCACTGTAAATATAATTGTGATGACTATCACATTAAAAATACTCAATCTTTATTAATATGTTGCTGTATTTTATTGTTGAACAGCTATTGATATCTTGCTGACCGTGTTATTGTTTCATACAAAATCATTAATTGGATGTTATTTAAGCGTTTTTTGTTTCGATAACATGTTTTGATAGTTATCCCTTATTTGTATAAGGAGAAGTATATGCAAAAAAAAATTTTTTGTTCGTTATTTGTTGCTTCTTTAATATGTTCAAATGTTTTCGCTTCTGGGGGAAAAGATGTAACAACAGATCCTAATGATTTTTTCCTTAAAGAAGAACAAGCACCTAATAGCTTGCTGCTTTTGCCACCGCCTCCTACTTTTGACAGCATTGATTTTTTACGCGATAAAGCAATGTACGATTGGGGTAAGTCTGTTCGTAATACAGAACGTGGAAAACAGGCCTATTTAGATGCTGATTCAAGTAAAGATAATATCACTAAGCAATTTTCACCATCTTTTGGTTTTGAAATTTCTGATAAGAAAACACCAGAAATTTACAAATTAGTTACTACAATGAAAGAAGATGCAGGGGATTTGGCAACGCGCTCAGCTAAAAACCATTATAATCGTATTCGACCGTTTTCATTTTTCCATGAACCAACCTGTCGCCCAGATGATGAAAAAGCGCTATCGACCAATGGATCCTATCCCTCTGGTCATACAACAATGGGGTTTGCTATTTCACTTGTGTTAGCAGAGATAAATCCAGCGCGTCAAAATGAAATTTTAAAACGAGGTTATGAGATTGGCGAAAGCCGCGTTATTTGTGGCTATCATTGGCAAAGTGATGTTGATGCTGCTAAGGTGATGGCAGCTGCGGTGGTTGCTCAATTACATACGAATACCGTTTTTAATCAACAATTAACGAAGGCAAAAGCCGAGTTCCGCCATTTAAAATAAGGGTGATAATGGGCAGTTATTGCGCAGCTGATCATGGCGATGTGATGCCAAATTAATTATAAAATATCAATAGCATTGGCTGTTGTTGACAGCCAAGCTTATTCTTTATTATAGCGCCTTAAAGGAAATATCCGGTAAAATTGCTTCGCCTTGCCAATATAACTCACTGGCAATACGCCCGGCAATTTGGCAATAAAGCTGGGTAAATTCGCTATCAGGATGGCTAATAACAGTAGGTTGCCCTGTATCGAGATCTTGGCGTAACATTTTATGGAGTGGCATTTTCCCGAGTAATTTTGTTTGATATTGCTCAGCTAAACGCTGTGCTCCACCTTCGCCAAAAATGGCTTCGTGATGACCACAATTTTCGCAAATGTGGTAACTCATGTTTTCAATAATGCCTAGTGTAGGGATGTTGACTTTATTAAACATGGTCATGCCTTTTTGGGCATCAATTAATGCTATGTCTTGTGGTGTACTGACAATGATTGCTGCCGTTACTGGAATGCTTTGTGCTAGGGTTAATTGGATGTCCCCAGTACCCGGAGGCATATCAATAACCAAATAATCAAGTTCAGGCCATAATGTATCTTGTAATATTTGCAGTAATGCCTTGCTTGCCATTGGTCCACGCCATACCATGGCGCTATCTGGATCGACTAAATAACCAATAGAGTTACTGGCTAATCCGTGTGCCATAATTGGGGTCATGTGTTTATTGTCAGGTGTTAACGGTTGCTGTTTTTCTGTGCCTAACATGGTTGGAATTGAAGGGCCATAAATATCTGCATCTAAAATACCTACTTTGGCGCCTTGTTTTTGTAAAGCTAGTGCAAGATTGACGGCTGTTGATGATTTACCCACGCCACCTTTGCCTGAACTTATGGCGATAATATTTTTTATATTGTTAATGGCATGTTGGTCATTAGCGCGCCTTAATGTCGCTATTGGGTATTCAATATGCCAGTCAACTTCGTTAATGTTGTTAAGCTTGAGTAATTCAGGAGTGGATTTTTTTTTCAATTCCTCAAAAGCGGTTTGCCAAACAAAGGGCATAGCTAAAGTGATAGATAAACAATGATTAACTATTTCACATTTTTTTAGTGCTTTAAGTTCAAGTAAATTTTTTTGTAAAGTTGGATGCGTAAAATTTTCAAGAATTTTTTTGACTTCAATGTTCATTATGGCTATCTCTTTATGTATCGACATTTAGGCCCATTTCACTTTCAATCAATTCTCCTTAAGAGGGTAAAACATCGTAAATGGTGGGACACCATCAAGCACATTATTTTCATCCTCAAAAAAAATCATTGCTTACTTGCTTACAAAGCGCAATCGAGTATAGAAATTTAATCAAATTATGGCATAAATCTAGCGATAATCCCACGATTGATGTACTATTTCTGCTATTATATAAAAAGGGACAATAAATTAATATGACAACTCAACGCAAAATATTGGTGACTTGTGCACTTCCTTATGCCAATGGTTCAATTCATTTAGGGCACATGCTTGAACATATTCAAGCTGATGTGTGGGTACGCTATCAACGCATGCGTGATAATGAAATTTATTTTATTTGTGCTGATGATGCGCATGGTACGCCAATTATGCTTAAGGCTCAACAATTAGGTATCACGCCAGAGCAAATGATCAGTGAAGTAAAAACTGAACATCAACGTGATTTTGCTGGGTTCCATATTAGTTATGATAATTACCACTCAACACATAGTCCTGAAAATCGCGAAATATCAGAGCAGATTTATCAGCGTTTAAAGGCTAATGGTTACATTAAAACTAAAATCATTTCACAGCTATTCGATCCTGAAAAACAGATGTTTTTGCCCGATCGTTTTGTAAAAGGCACTTGTCCACGTTGCAAAGCGCCAGATCAGTATGGTGATAACTGTGAAGTTTGTAGTGCAACTTATAACCCGATTGATTTGATTAACCCTAAGTCTGTTGTTTCGGGAGCCACCCCCATTATGAAAGAATCAGAGCACTTCTTTTTTGATCTGCCTGCTTTCTCAAATATGTTGCAAGCGTGGATCCGTTCTGGGACGTTGCAAGATCAAGTCGCTAATAAAATGCAAGAATGGTTTGAAGCTGGCTTGCAACCATGGGATATTAGCCGTGACGCGCCTTATTTTGGTTTTGAAATCCCAGATGCGCCAGGTAAATATTTTTATGTTTGGTTAGATGCGCCCATTGGTTATATGGGATCTTTTTTAAATTACTGCAATAAACAAAATAAACCCATTTTTGACGAATTTTGGAATAAAGATTCCAGTACAGAGCTTTACCATTTTATTGGTAAAGATATTGTTTACTTCCACAGCTTATTTTGGCCTGCAATGCTTGAAGGTAGCCAATATCACAAACCATCGAATATTTTTGTTCATGGCTATGTGACCGTTGATGGCGCTAAAATGTCTAAATCACGCGGTACGTTTATTCAAGCAAGCACCTATTTAAAACATTTAGATCCCGATTGTTTACGTTACTATTACGCTGCTAAATTATCACCGCATATTGATGATATTGATTTAAACCTTGAAGATTTTGTGCAACGTGTGAATAGTGATTTAGTTAATAAAGTGGTCAACATTGCTTCACGTTCGGCTGGATTTATTTATAAACGTTTTGAGGGCAAATTATCGGATAAAGTGGCAGAGCCAGCGCTTTATGGATTATTTGTGGAAAAAGCGAAAGTGATTGCCGATTTCTTTGAACAACGCGAATCAGGTAAAGCCATTCGTGAGATCATGGCGCTTGCCGATGAAGCGAATCGTTATATTGACGAAAAAGCACCATGGGTTGTTGCTAAGCAAGAAGGACAAGATCAAGCATTGCAAGATATTTGCTCAATGGGGATTCACTTATTCCGCATTTTAATGACCTATTTAAAACCGATTGTACCGTCATTAGCTGAACGAACTGAGGCATTTTTAAATAGTAAATTAGAATGGAATACCATTGGGGATGCGTTAACAAACCACAAGATTAATCAATTTAAAGCTTTATTTAACCGTATTGATATGGACAAAGTCACAGCCATGATTGAAGAAACTAAACAACAAGCTGTCTTAGCAACACCAGCTAAAACCCAAGTTGCCGAACCTATCGCTGAAACAATTAATTTTGACGATTTTGCTAAAGTCGACATGCGAGTTGCTTTAATTAAACACGCCAGTTTTGTTGAAGGATCAGATAAATTACTTCAACTAACGCTTGATATTGGTGATGAAACGCGTAATGTGTTTTCTGGCATTAAGCAATTCTATCCAGATCCTGAAGTACTGATAGGTCGTTTAACTATTATGATTGCAAACTTAGCACCTCGCAAAATGCGTTTTGGCGTTTCAGAAGGTATGGTGCTTTGTGCAAGTGGTAAAGATGATGGCGAAGGTGTGTACCTACTATCACCAGATAGTGGCGCTAAACCAGGAATGCGAATTTCGTAATTGATATCTTTATTATAAATAACTGCATCTTAACAAGTTAATATACTTGTTAAGATGTTTCAGGAAATTATGCGTTTCAGTATAAAATTTGCTTATTTGATAAATAATTGTAGCGTTTGTTTTTTAGAGTTGTTTTTCTATTATAAGTGTTTAGCTAACCAACTATCATGTAACCATTTTTGAGTTTGCCTTCCTGCTCGAATAAAATCCCAGTCAATATCTCTTTCAAAAACCATTACTGTTTGATCAGGTCCTATAATAGTCCAAAAATAGAGGCCAGTATTTAAATCACGGCATTTGACTTTCATTCCAGTTAGTGTGTTTTTTTTGCCATCAACAATAATAGTTTCGTTATGGGTATTGATCCAATTATTATTATAGTTTTCTAATAAATCTGGTGCATAGTCTTTAAGAAAATTTAGAGTAATTTGTAATGCGATTTCTTTGGAAACTTGTTGGCTAGAAGACTGATATTTAGGTAGTAATCTTACTAATCCTTGTAAATTTTTAGTAGTATCATTTATTAATAATGAAACATGTTGTTGTTCAAGATGTATGCTTTCATTGGGTTCAAAACGATAAAGAGTGACAGGCTGTTTATTGTGGAGTCCTTGTTTAGTTAATACAAAATTAAAATCGCGTTCTGCATTTTGTAATAACTTTTGAAAATTTGGTTCAAGTATGTTTTTTGCTTGTTGTATTTGCGTTGAGTTCATAGTGGGTTCCTTTATTGTACTCATTTCTTCGGCGTAACAAGTTGAATTTAAAAAACTTGTTATAATTATTAAGCTAATAAATATTTTTTTCATTATAAAAACCTTAATGGTAATTTCTTTTATTTAACATTAGTTGCAATGCACAAATAAATAGGAAAAGGGTGACGAGTAAAATTAAAGTATTTGTTTCAAAAATGGTTGGTAAAAAGGCGCCTACACTCGCACCAATAAATAAAACACAGGTGTATAGCGATATGGCAATGCCACGACTTTCAGCTTCAGATTCGATTGTAATACATGTAATCATTGATGGAATGGCATAGGCTAGTCCAAAAATAAATATAAAATGGATAATAAATAAAAAACTAACAAAATTTAATTGGTCATTAATATAAAAACAGTGAATTAATAACGAAATGCTCATTAGGCATAATGCCATGAATAATACGTATAATGGTTTGATTAGCTTAAATATATAACCAGCTGTTAGACTAAATAATATAGCAATAATGCTTATATTACGTAGTGTTGGTACATAAATGATTAATGAGCTATGGTGTAATATTGAATAAAGACTAACGAAACTAAGTAAAACAAAGAGCGAACAACAATAGATAGGAAATAATTTTTTATTAAACAAAATATTGGGAAGTTTACTAAAAATTGAAGTTATTGTTGTTTTTTGGGGTGTTGGTTTTTTTCTATTGCTTTTTGAACTGTTGAAATAAAAGCATACAGCGCCTAATGCGTAAATAATACCTAAAAACCACATAGACTTATGCAGTGAATCAACAATCATTATTGAACCAAACCATTGCCCAATGGTTGTTGCGAGTAGAAACGCACAACTAATAATTGAGATTGCTTTAGATTTTGTTGCATCAGCAAGGTTGACCGAAATCCACGCTAATGCAACAGGTGGAAATGAGGCTGCACAAAAGCCTTGGATGGAACGTGCTAGCAATAATAAATAATAACCACTTATCAATGGAATAATAAAAGTGATTAATGCTAAAAGTAGTAAGCCTATTGCTAAAGTAAAATCTTTGCCTATTTTATCCGATAAAATTCCCCAAATAATTAGTCCAATCGCGTAAAAAATACCAAACACACTTGTCAATAAGCTGACATTACTTGGTGTGCTACCTTTGATAAAAATTAGTAAATTTTCTGGAATGGGTAAAAAAATGTATAGAAGGGTAACAACAGCAAGTGCTATAAAAGGAATTAATGTTGTTCCTACGATTAACTTATATTTCATTGATGAGTCCTTTAAGTTTTATTGTTGTATTTAAACTACAACAATTGGAGTATATATCCATTATGGTTTTTAAATCAACATAATTTGTTGTACAATATAATTTAATCGATAAAATATAAAAAAATAAACGATGAAAAAGGTTTTATTATGGAAGATATCTCTGCTAAAAATTCATATGATGACTTTTTATCAACCGTGATTGTTGGTATTGGAGAGGTTTCTGAGATGACAAAAATTCCAGTTAGAAAATTACGATATTGGGAAGAAAAAGGCATCATTAAAACGGTTGATCCACAATCTAAGTCTCGTCAATTTGATTTAGCGAATATAAAAAAAATTGTTTTAATTCAAGAATTGATGGAAGATGGATATTCATTGGATGGTGCAGCCAAAAAAGTTGAAGATAGAATTGCAAAAATAGAATCGTTAATGAATCTAATTCAAATGTAATTGTGTGTATATTGGTTTTTATATTGTAATAATATTAATTCAAGTTCTATTCATTAATTAGTTTTATAATTTATTTTCAATATGGGTATTTTATTATTTTGCTTATTAATTGTTGACTTTATTAAGTTTCTTATTGATAGGTTTTTATTAATAAGCATTTTTTGGGATAAACATGATAAAACCGATATCTAATATTACATTAAAACCGCTACCTAAAAGCAAAAGAGGTAAAATTAGCTCGCTTGTTGAAGTTGATGGTGTTTGCTATGATGAAAAACTAGAAGGTCGCTATTTAGAAATGGCTTTTAGCTATGATAGCTGTTACGTTTTAATTTTTGTGACGGAAGAGGGTGGTCCTTGGGAAGAAGTTTTATTCATCTATCTACTTGATTCAAAAAACTACCATATCGTTGATCGTGCCAGAATTGGCGGTGGAGCATATGCTTGGCTTAGCGCTTGTGGGCTTTGGAATATTAAAATTTTATCGGATCATACATTAAGTTTTGAATTTATGTCGTTTGAGGGGACTGATGGTTGGTTACTTAAACTTTTTAAAAAACCTATAAAAACCTTTCCGTTTACACTTAGAAACCTATTTCATGTCTGGCGTCCAATTTCATTTAAACGCCATTTTTTAATCGAAGTAAATAAAAAGTCACTTTAAATCGATATACTATATTTCTCTTTCTTTATACTGAAATTGGCAATCAAAATAACGATTGCCAAAACTCATTTTTGTTAAAATTAATATTTTCGACTGAATATTGCTGGTAAATTCGTTATTTTCTTACTTTTGGTTTTCTGACGGATTTCCTGAATAAGAAAATAGGCTATCTTTTAGTGAAAAAGAGAAATCTTTAGTATTAATCTCACCAATAACTTTGTTGCTATCGTATAAAGCCAGTAAAAAATTGGCGATTTGCTTTGCTGTATGGTGCTAGGTAAAACTCTCATCATTATTGTATTGACTGATATTATTGGCTTTTCACCAAATTCGGTTTTCGTTACAGCCCAACAAATCCCTTTGTTATTAATTGACGTTAGCTTGTTTTAATTCCTGCGCAAGCCCTTCAGTAAAGACTAGATCTGAAGTGGTAGATATTTTTTTAGTGACATAATAAAAAAAGGCGGTTTATTCGCCTTTTAAACAGTTGTCATAACAGAATTAATGATTATTTTATCGTAGCTAAAGTACTAACTTCTTTACCTAGCATATTGTTTAAATAAACTAGATCATTAGCTGTTAAGGTCCCCACAGCATATTTTAATTGTAGCAAGCTAGTTAAATAATTATATTTTGCATCAGATAGGTTTCGTTTTGCACTATATAGCTGTGTTGTCGCATTTAATACATCAACAATTGTTCGTGTTCCAACTTGATAGCCAGAATTAGTTGCTTCTAATGAACTTTGTGCAGAAACCACAGCTTGTTGATAAGCTTTGATTGCACTAATTGATGATGAAATATTATTGTATGATGAACGTACTTGATTAATCACGTTTCTGTTGGTGCTTTCTAATTTTTCGCTAAAGCTGACGTAATTTTGTTGTGCTTGTTCGACCTTAGACATTGTTGCACCACCTGAAAAGATAGGCAGATTAACACTAACACCAACATAATTATTCCCAGAATAAGATTTACCACCACGCCCACCAGCTGCTACATTATTACCATATCGGTCAGTTTTATTAAGATTTGTTGATGCATCTAAATTTGCTGTAGGTAAATGACCTGATTGAGAAAGTTTGATCTGTTCACGTGCAATATCTTGATTTAACTTCATGGTGAGTAAATTAAGATTAGACGTTTCAGATTGTTTTAACAATGTGCTGATTTGCGTTGGATTTTCTGTTCTAAAGGTATTGGTGTTAACGCTTGCTAAACTAGAATAAAAACGACCGCTCACTTGACGTAAATCTTCTATTGCATTGTTTAGATCATTTAAAGCATTAACTTGTTGCGCAACGGTTAGATCATAGTTTGCTTGAGCATTTTGTACATCAGTAATTGCAACTAAACCGACTTGGTGTTGTTGGCGAGTTTGTTCTAACTGACGCCCAATTGCTTTTTTTTGTGCATCAATAAAGCTCAATGCATCAAGTGTTTTTAAAACATTAAAGTAGGCAACAGAAGTATTTAATATTAGTGTTTGCCCTTGATATTGATAAGCGATATCAGCAACGCTTGCTTGCTTTTTAGTAATATCTAAGCCTTTCCAATTTGAAAAATTAAAAATGCTTTGCGATACAGCTACTTGATATAAATTTCCGCTTTTAGATTTTACGCCACTGGTATCTCGCCGACCATGCGTTACACCATAAGAAGCACTCAAACCTATTTGTGGCAACAAACTTGCCCGAGAACCAGAAATGGCTGCATATGCTTTATTTTTTTCCGCTAATGAGCTGCGTAGATCTGGGTTGGTTTTTTTAGCTTGTTCATAAACTTGTATTAAATTTTCAGCGAAAGCAGATTGGCTTAGCAATAATCCAATTAAAAAAGTTAAGTTTTTTTTCATTAATCTTCTCTTTGAAATCATTAAAATATAGTATCATCTCTAATAGCGTGATTTTAACAGATAATTAGCATATAGTAAGCATTGTTTGTATGCTATTCGCACTTTTTATTCAAATTCAGTTTACAATCGAGAATTTATATGAAAATTAAACATAATCCGGTAAATTTTAACAAAAATGATATCGTTAATTTAACTAAACGAATTTTGTATAAAGGTTTTTTTTCTTTATTTGAATACCGTTTTCAATATCGCAAGTTTGACGGCTCAATGAGCGAGGTTGTCACTCGTGAAATTTTAGAACGTGGAAATGCGGTTGTGCTTTTAGCTTATGATGCAAAGTGTGATAAAGTAGTACTAATAGAACAAGTTAGGATTGCTGCTATTGAGACTCAAGACAGCCCTTGGATGTTAGAGCTAATAGCTGGTATGATGGATCATGTGAATGAATCCTTAGAAGATGTAGCAAGGCGTGAGGCAATGGAAGAGGCGGGAATCACTATAGGTCGATGTAAACCTATTATTAGTTATTTAGCATCACCGGGGGGTTTAACTGAACAATTGCATATATTAGTTGGTGAAGTCGACTCATCAACAGCTAAGGGGATTCATGGCCTTGCCGAAGAGAGTGAAGATATTAAAGTTCATGTCGTAAGCCGTTCTCAAGCTTATCAGTGGATTGAAGATGGAATAATTAACAATGCAGCATCAATTATTGCCCTTCAATGGTTGGAACTTAATCATCAGCTATTACAAAATGAGTGGAAATAACTTTTTATAATTATGTTTAATTATTCCTTTCATAGAAGTGTGATTTATTTCACAATTTAACATAATAATATGATTTATAAAGGTATTTTGCTTTCAATCACAATACCTATTTTTTTATTGCTGACATTATTAACCATAATTATAGATTAATAAATAATTGAGGTAAATTTTGGGATCATTTTTAGAGCTTCAAACCCGTAATAAAAATTACGGCAAAATATTACATATAACTGATACCCATCTTTTTGCAGAAGATAGTGGCTCGTTGCTTGGTATTAATTCTAATGCAAGTTTTTTAGCTGTTATCGATGACATAAAGAAAGGTGATAGGCAATATGATTTAATTGTGGCGACAGGTGATTTTGTGCAAGATGGTTCTAAAAAAGCTTATGCTCGTTTTGCTGAACAAATAAATAAATTTAACACTCCATGTGTATGGTTGGCTGGCAATCATGATAATTATGCACATATGCAAGAAGTGTTTGCAAACTATCAACTTGTCGATAATAAAATCGTACTGTTGGGTGATAACTGGCTAGCAATTCTATTAAATAGCCAAGTTATTGGTCAGGCTTATGGCTTTTTACACGAATCTGAGCTCGAGTTTTTACACAACGCCTTAACTGAACATTCTCATAGATATGCGTTAATTTTTTTACACCATCATCCCATTAATTCAGGCTGCCATTGGTTAGATCATCATATTTTAAAAAATTATGAGCAATTAGAAAAAGTTATCCAAAAACATCCGAATGTAAGAGGATTAGGTTGGGGACATATTCATCAGAAACAAGATTATGTTTGGCATAAATGTAAGGCATTCTCAACGCCTTCAACTTGTTTCCAATTTAAACCCGAATGTTATGATTTTCAATTATCAAGTGATGATGCACCTGGTTGGCGAGAAATTACGCTTAATACCAATGGAACCATTGATAGTGAGGTTTATAGATTAAAGAACAACCGCTTTTTACCAGATATCTCTCAAAATGGTTATTAGTCAGTAGCAATATTTCTAGCAATAATAGATGTAGGCTTAACACTAGCCCAATAGTTATAGTAAAGGGGCAAAAAAGTAAAACAGCCTTTCAGTTACACGTTGCCATATAGGCCGTTGGTTCCATTTTTCGGTCTTTATTTGATCTGAATTAGATAAATATTTTTGTAAAAGATCGGCTAGTGAATTAGCAAACTCTGCATCATCAATTACAGTGGTAATTTCAAAATTAAGCCATAAGCTACGCATATCTAAATTAACAGTACCAACAAGGCTGAGCTGATTGTCAATTAAAACACTTTTAGTATGTAATAAGTTATCATTGAATTGATAGAGTTTTACCCCACCGTTTAATAATTCAGAAAAAAAAGCTCGACTTGCCCATTTGACCATTAATGAATCATTATTTTTGGGAATGATGATAATCACTTCGACCCCTCGCTGTGCTGCGGTGCATACAGCATGTAAAATGTCATCACTTGGTACTAAATAAGGTGTAGTAAAAATAATTCGCTCTTGTGCTGAATAAATTGCTGTTAATAGCACTTGATGGATCATATTTTCTGTATAACCTGGACCAGATGGGATCAATTGCATAATGTGTTTTTTATCTTCTGGTGGCTCGGCAAAATCAGTAATTTGTGGTAGTGCTAAATGTTTACCTGTTTCTAGCTCCCAATCACAAGCATATATGGCTCCCATAAGTGTTGTAACCGGCCCACTCATTCTTACCATAATATCAACCCATTCGCCAACATGTTTATTTTGTTTAAAAAAACGCGGATCAACTATATTCATGCTTCCAGTATAAGATATATAGTTATCAATAATAGCGACTTTTCGGTGTTGGCGTAAATCTAACCGTCTAAACATAAAGCGAAGCAAGTTTACTTGTAAAGCTTCGACAATGATAATGCCAGCATCGCGCATTCTTTTACTAGCGTTTGTTTGGATAAAATGCCGGCTACCAGCAGAATCAACCATTAATCGGCAAATTACGCCTCGTTTACTTGCTTGAATGAGCGACTGCTCAACATCATCAGCTCGACCACCTTCATTCCAGATATAAAATACCATTTCAATATTTGATGTCGCTTGGTTTATATCATCAATTAAACGGTCAAAAATGACATTGGTTTCACTCAACAATTCAATGTGATTACCATTAATACCATCAAGACCCGTCTGGTGCTTACAAAGTTGGAAAATGGGTTTGCTAACTTGGCTTACGTTTCCAGTGAAGATATCAGAAAAGTCACCTATTCGGTGAATAAACTTGGAAATAGTTGGGCGCATTTTTTGAGCTCGTTTAACGCGTTGTTGCCCTAAGTGAGCTTCGCCTAGCGCAAAATATAAGATCACACCCACAAGCGGTAAGATATAAATAACTAACATCCATGCAATAACGTAAGTTGTTGGTCTTCGTTTAAAGACAATACGTAACGCCGTTGAAACAATGATCAACCAATAAACAAGGAAGATCAAAGAACTGACTAAAGCATGAAATGAGGTAAATTGCATACTTATTAGTTATTATTTAGGTTTAATTTAGTTATCGGATCCTTAGTTGAATCATAATGCTGGAATACCTCTGGTAATGGTTTGGGATTATTATGTTTGTCCACTGAAACATAAGTAAATACGGCATCTGTTATGCAAAATCGTTGTGTTGTATCAGATGTATCAATGACTTTTTTAACCCAAACTTCAATACCTATTGTGATAGATGTTTTTCCAGTTTTAATGCAATGTGCATAACAACAAACCACATCGCCCACCATTGCTGGTTTATAAAATGTAATACTACTAGCATTAACCGTTACTACTCGGTTTCTTGCGATCTCTTTTGATAAAATACCGCCTGCAAGATCCATTTGAGACATGATCCAACCACCAAAAATGTGCCCATGAGGATTGGTGTCTGCTGGCATTGCAAGCGTTCTAAGCACTAGTTGACCTTTAGGATTTGTATCTTGTGTCATGCTAAAATACCCTTTTTTATTATTTATTATTTGTTCTCTAAATCATTATTCATATTTTTATAGATATAAATACCTGATATCAACGATAACAGTAATGATGCGCTCGGCAAAATAAATACTTTAAATATCCAAAAGAAATCATCTGTAGTGTAATAGGTTGCTACTAAACTTGTTGTACCACATAGTATAAAAAAGACAACCCATAATAAATTTAATTTATTCCAAATAGTTATATCTAGCTGGATTTCTTTGCCAAGCATTTTTTGCAACAGATTTTTTTTGAAAATGAATTGACTAACTAACAAGGCTGCGGCAAATAAAAAGTTAATAATCGTGACTTTCCATTTAATTATATTAGGATCACGCATATAAAGTGTAAATCCACCAAAAACCATAACCATTAAATAAGATATCAACTCTACTTTATCTATTTTCCTATATAAGGCAAGAATTAGAAGAAAGCAGATTGTTGCAGTGATCATCAATGCTTGAACACCGACAAACACATCATACATAGAAAGAAAAACAAAAAAGAACGCAAGTGGAACGAAGTTTAAAAGTTGTTTCATTGATTATTAGCCTAGCACAAGGTAAGTTATCATATTTTAAATGAATAAAAAGCCTATTGGAATAGGCTTATTTTTTGCGATGAAGTTCAGGGTGTGCCTTACAATTACCAGATTGGCAATGCCCATAAAGATATAAACTGTGAAAAGTTAGTTCAACACCATATTGCTCAGCAATTTCTTTTTGCCTTGTGTTGATAATGTCATCTCGAAATTCAAATACTTCGCCACAATCTAAGCAAATTAAATGATCATGATGTTGTTGTGTCGCCAACTCGAAAACTGCTTTGCCACCCTCAAAATTATGACGAGTAACTATTCCTGCATCATCAAATTGGTTCAAAACGCGATAAACGGTTGCAAGCCCGATTTCCTCTCCCATATCAATTAATTTCTTATACAGATCTTCCACGGTGATATGTTGGCATGAAGGATTCCGTAATAATTCTAAAATCTTTAATCTTGGTAACGTAACTTTTAAACCTGCACTTTTGAGCGCCGCATTATTATCATTATCATGATTTGTCATATTACTTCCCATTAATTTGTTAATATTTTTCCATTATAGGAACTATATAACGTAAATAAAAGAAATCATTTTAATAGATTAAATTTTCATTTCAGCTCGGACTTGATTTACCCAACTGTTGATGCGCTCTTCTGTTAATTCTGGTTGGCGATCTTCGTCAATAGCTAAACCAACGAAATGTGTATCATCAACCAAGCTTTTTGACGATTCAAAACTGTACCCTTCAATAGACCAGTTTCCAACAATTTTAGCGCCTTTAGGTTCGATAATATCGCGAAGTGTTCCCATAGCATCACAGAAATACTCTGCGTAATCTTCTTGATCGCCACAACCAAAAATAGCTACTGTTTTACCATTAAAATCAATTTTTTCTAAATTAGGAAAAAAATCATCCCAGTCAGCTTGTGATTCACCATAGTACCAAGTTGGAATACCAAAAAATAGGTAATTATATTGTTCAATGTTTTCTTTAGTGGCTTTTGCAATATCAAAAACCTCAGCTTTATCACTACCTAAAATGAGTTGGATTTGCTTTGCTACATTTTCTGTATTGCCGGTGTCACTACCAAAAAAAATACCAACTTGTTTCATATTTGTACCTTTGTTATTTACGATATATAAATTTCTCTTAGAAGTATATCATTGTCATTTATTATCAGCAATGATTCTAAATCACATCAAACATAAGTTATTATTTGCTATACAATTTATTTATCTTGCATTAAAATTATCATCATTTTTATATTAACTTAGGCTGTGGAATTTCGTTATGAACCTGCACGAATATCAATCTAAATACCTTTTTAAGCAATATAATTTACCCGTACCGCAAGGATACGTTTGTAATTCGATTGATGAAATACAAGACACATTAGCCGAATTATCGTCAGAAACAGTCTCAAACCCTTTAGTCGCTAAATGTCAGGTTCACGCAGGAGGGCGAGGTAAAGCTGGTGGTGTTATTTGTACTAAAAACTATGATGAAATAAAGCAATTTGCTGAAAAATGGTTTGGGCAAAACCTTGTTACTTATCAAACTACTGGTAAAGGTCAGCCTGTTAATAAGATTTTAATCGAAAAAGCGTCTAATATTTATAAAGAGCTTTATTTGGGAGCTGTAGTTGATCGTAGTTCTAAGCGTGTTGTGATTATGGCATCGACAGAGGGTGGCGTTGATATAGAAAGCGTTGCCGAAAAATCACCACACTTAATTTATAAAAGTTCACTTGATCCTTTAACCGGTCCTTGTGCTTATCAAGGTCGTGAACTGGCGTTTAAATTGGGGTTAACAGGAAAATTAGTTAATCAGTTTACAAAATTATTTGTTAATTTTGCTAAATTATTTTTAGAGAATGATGTTTCATTAGCCGAAGTTAACCCATTAGTGATTACTAATTCAGAAGAATTAGTTTGTTTAGATGCAAAAATTGTTTTAGATGATAATGCCCTTTTTAGGCATCCCAGCTTAAATATTTTAAGAGATACAACTCAAGAAGATGAGCGTGAATCAATCGCAGCAAAACAAGGCATTAGCTATGTATCATTAAGTGGCAATATTGGCTGTATGGTTAATGGTGCAGGTCTTGCGATGGCAACTATGGATATTATTAAACTGTATGGCGGTGAACCAGCCAACTTTTTGGATGTCGGTGGAGGTACAACGAAAGAACGCGTTGCTGAAGCATTTAAGTTAATATTATCTGATACAAATGTGAAAGCGATTTTGGTTAATATTTTTGGTGGTATTGTTCGTTGTGATTTAATTGCCGATGGTATTATTAGTGCAATAAAAGAAATAAGCCTTACCGTTCCTGTTGTCGTACGCCTGGAAGGTAATAATGCACAACTTGCCCGAGAAATTTTATCTAAAAGTAAATTAAATGTTATTACTGCAGAAAGTTTAATAGATGCGGCTCAAAAAATTGTTGCTGTTGCCTAGTATATAGGATGTATGGAGAATAGTTATCATGTCAATTTTAGTTAATAAAGAAACCAAAGTTATCTGCCAAGGCTTTACGGGTAGCCAAGGAACTTTCCATTCACAGCAAGCGCTTGCATATGGTACCAAGTTAGTTGGTGGTGTGACACCAGGCAAAGGCGGTACAACTCACTTAGGTTTGCCTGTTTTTAACACTGTAAAAGAAGCGGTTGCAACAACCGGCGCAACTGCAAGTGTTATTTATGTGCCAGCAGCATTCGGTAAAGACTCTATTTTAGAGGCAATTGATGCAGGAATTAAATTAATTGTTTGTATTACTGAAGGCATCCCAACTTTAGATATGCTGATTGTTAAAGAAAAATTACAACTTAACAATGTAGTAATGATAGGACCAAACTGCCCAGGTATTATTGTTCCTGACGAGTGTAAAATAGGTATTATGCCAGGACATATTCACCGTGCAGGCTCGGTAGGGATAGTTTCTCGCTCTGGTACATTAACTTATGAAGCGGTCAAACAAACAACAGATATTGGTATAGGTCAATCTGTATGCGTTGGTATCGGTGGTGATCCTATCCCGGGTAGTGATTTTATTTCTATTTTAGCATTACTTGAACAAGATCCTAAAACTGAAGTTATTGTTATGATCGGTGAAATTGGCGGTAGCGCAGAAGAAGAAGCAGCTGAATATGTTAAAAAACACGTAACTAAACCTGTTATTGCTTACATCGCTGGTGTTTCAGCTCCATCAGGAAAACGAATGGGGCATGCCGGTGCAATTATTTCAGGAAATAAAGGTACAGCAGAAGAAAAAACAAAAGCATTACAATCAGCAGGCATTATAGTCGTAAAGAGCCTTACCGATATTGGTGATGCAGTAAAAAAACAAGCTAAGATATAGTTTTTTGATGTATATCAATTTTTATTCTGTAATTATCGGTGTATAATAACCGCCAATAACATAGAAATTTGTGAGCATTTAAGAATTAGGGAGCGTTTATGTTAGATTTAGATATAGTAGAACTTTCACGCCTCCAGTTTGCACTCACGGCAATGTATCATTTTATTTTTGTACCATTAACGCTAGGTTTGGCGTTTTTGCTAGCAATTATGGAAACAGTGTATGTTGTTAGTGGTAAGCAAATCTGGAAAGATATGACAAAATTCTGGGGTAAACTGTTTGGTATCAATTTTGCCGTTGGTGTCGCAACAGGTTTGACCATGGAATTTCAATTCGGTACTAACTGGTCTTATTATTCACACTATGTGGGAGACATTTTTGGTGCGCCGTTAGCGATTGAAGGTTTAATGGCATTTTTCTTAGAATCAACCATGGTTGGTTTATTCTTTTTTGGCTGGGATAGATTAAGCCGTGGTAAACATTTAATGGTGACTTGGTGCGTAGCGTTTGGTTCAAATTTATCAGCGCTTTGGATTTTAGTTGCTAATGGCTGGATGCAATTCCCTGTAGGGTCTGAATTTAATCCTATCAATTCCCGTATGGAAATGGCTAACTTTTTTGAGTTGATTACTAACACTGTTGCTCAATATAAATTTGTTCATACTGTTACTGCTGGCTATTTAACAGGCGCAATTTTTGTTTTAAGTATTAGCTCTTATTATTTGCTAAAAAAACGCGATGTTGCTTTTGCAAAACGTTCTTTTGCTGTGGCTGCTATGTTTGGTTTTATTATGTCAATTGCAGTTGCCATTATGGGCGATGAAGCAGGCCATGAACTCACAACCGTGCAACCAGTTAAATTAGCAGCAATTGAAGCTGAATGGGAAACTCACCCTGCCCCAGCACCATTTAACGTTATTGCATTTCCATCTCAAAAAAATAAAGAGAACTCATTTGCAATTGAAATTCCTTATGCAATGGGAATAATCGCTACTCGTTCGCTTGACACTCCAGTAAAAGGTTTAAAAGATATTTTAGCCAATAATGAAACTCGAATTAGAAATGGTATTTTAGCTTACAGTAACTTAGAAAAAATCCAACAGGGTAATCAAGATCCTACTGTACTTGAAGCTTTTGAAGCTAATAAAGCTGATTTAGGTTATGGTTATTTAGTTAAACGTTTTACTGATCGTGATAATTTAACTATACCTGAAGCAACAGAAGAACATATTAAAGCGGCAACAGAAGATTCAATTCCAACTGTGTGGCCACTATTTTGGGCTTTTAGAATCATGGTTGGTCTTGGCGGGTTAATGATCCTTGGCACTGGTTTTGCTTTATGGACAACTTATAAAAATAAAATTGGTGAAAAACGTTGGTTACATCGTTTATTGGTTCTATTTTTACCGTTTCCTTGGTTGGCCTGTGAATCAGGTTGGTTTGTTGCAGAATATGGTCGTCAACCTTGGGCGATCCAAGATATCTTGCCAACAGGTGTTGCTAATTCATCATTAACACCAGGGGAAGTATTATTCACAATGGTGCTTATTTGTGGACTTTATACCCTGTTCTTAGTTACTGAATTATTCTTAATGTTTAAGTTTACTCGCTTAGGGCCAAGTTCTTTAGGAACAGGAAACTACCATTATGAAAAAACACAACCAGTAACAGAATAGGACATAGGGAGTATACACAATGATTGATTACGAAATTATACGCGTCATCTGGTGGGTGCTGATTAGTGTTGTTTTAATCGGTTTTGTTATCACAGATGGTTTTGATATGGGTGTGGGTATTTTATTACCTTTTATCGGTAAAACAGATACAGAACGCCGTATTATGATTAATGCAATTGCTCCTCATTGGGATGGAAACCAAGTTTGGTTAATCACTGCTGGTGCAGGTATTTTTGCTGCTTGGCCAATGGCATATGCAGCATCATTTTCTGGATTTTATATTGCGATGATTTTAGTGCTTTGCGCACTATTTTTTAGACCAATTGGTTTTGATTATCGCAGTAAATTAGAAAATTCAAAATGGCGTAATCTATGGGATATTGGCATTTTTGCAGGTAGCTTTGTACCTGCATTGGTTTTTGGTGTCGCTTTTGGTAACTTATTAGAAGGCGTTCCTTTTAGATTCGATAACGCTTATCGTGTGTTTTATGATGGTAACTTTTTTGGCTTACTTAATCCTTTTGCATTATTAACGGGAATTGTGAGTTTAATGTTATTTGTTTCTCATGGTGGAACATGGTTACAAATGAAAACGTCAGGAGAGCTTTATTTAAGAGCTAGAACAGCGACGCAAATTGCTAGTTTAATAATGTTAATTGCATTTGTTTTAGCTGGAGTTTGGGTTGCATTTGGTATTAATGGGTATGAAATTACGAGTGTAATTGATTATAAGGCAGCATCTAATCCATTAGCTAAAACAGTATCGACAGATGCAACGTGGTTAGCCAACTATATAAATTATCCTATTTTATGGATAGTACCTGTTTTAGGCGTGATGTTACCACTATTAACTATTCTTTTTTCCAGCCTAAATAAAAATGGATCCGCATTCCTTTCATCGATATTAACAATTGTTTGCGTTCTATTTACATATGGTATTGCAACTTTCCCATTTATTATGCCATCAAGCATTATGCCAAATGCAAGTTTGACGATATGGGATGCATCATCAAGTCAATTAACACTTAATATTATGTTTATTGTGGTTCTTATATTTTTGCCTATTGTTCTTTTTTATACAATTTGGTCATATATCAAAATGTTTGGAAGACTGGATAAAAATCATATCGAAAATAATAAACATTCTCTTTATTAAGGAACTAATATGTATTACGTTTTATGGTGTATAGGACTTATTGCTGCATGTATGTTATCAGCTATAGTCGGTTTATGGGTTGAACGAGATAGTGGTGAAAAAGAATCAAGCAACAAATAAACCAACAGTAAATAATATAAGTTAAACAACAATAAAAAGGTGGCCATAGCCACCTTTTCTTAATTTTCTGATAGGGTTGTTGAAAATAAGCAATAAATGATAATTGTTTTCATTTGTGTTTTTTTATATCATGGTGCAGCGAATTTCATATTCAGTTATAATAATGTCAAATTCAGTTAGTGCTATTTAGATATGAAACAATTTAATTGGAATGCAAGAGTTTATTATGAAGACACTGATGCTGGTGGCGTAGTTTATCATGCTAGATATCTAGCTTTTTTTGAACGGGCTAGAACCGAAATACTAAGGCAATTAGGAATTAGCCAACAGACGTTATTGCAAGAAAGTATTGCTTTTGTTGTAAAAAAGATGGATATTAGCTACCATGCTCCAGCCCATTTAGATGATATGTTGACTATTAGTACTCAAGTTGAGCAAGTTCGCAAGGCGTCTATTATTTTTAAACAGACTATTTTTAATCAAAATAAACGCGTTATCAGCACAGCAGATGTTCTTATTGCTTGTGTTGATATCACTAAAATGAAGCCGTGCGCGCTTCCCAAGTTATTAGTTTTGGAGTTTATATAAGTGGAAAATCTAAATATTATTGATCTGTTTTTGCAAGCAGGCCTCTTAGTACAATGTGTTATGTTGTTATTACTTACTTTTTCTGTTATGTCATGGGCTATTATATTTCAACGAACTAAAATTTTAGGTAAAGCTAAAAAACAAATCGAGCAATTTGATAATAGCTTTTGGGTTGCAGATGATTTAAATGTTTTATTTGATAAAGCAAAATTCAATAAAGAAGAGATCAGCGGCACTGAGCATATCTTTTATTCAGGCTTTAAAGAGTTTTCACGATTATATCAAATTAATCCCAATATGGCTCAATCTGCATTAGATGGTGCATCACGTTCTATGCGTTTAGCAATGAATCGTGAGCTTGACAACTTGGAATTACATATTCCTTTTTTAGGCACAGTAGGTTCTATTAGCCCATATATTGGTTTATTTGGTACAGTTTGGGGGATTATGCATGCGTTTATTTCTTTAGGTGCAGTTAAACAAGCGACACTGCAAATGGTTGCCCCAGGGATTGCTGAAGCATTAATTGCAACTGCAATTGGCTTATTTGCTGCCATCCCCGCGGTAATTGCATATAATCGCTTATCATTGAGTGTAAGCCGAATTGAGCAAAGTTACCTCAATTTTATTGATGAATTTTCTGCAATTTTACAACGTCAAGCAGTTGCCGTTAGGAATTAATTATGCGTAGACGCTCACGTTATTCAACTAAAACTGAAATCAATATAGTCCCTTTATTGGATGTATTATTAGTTTTAGTACTTATTTTTATGGCTACAGCCCCAATTATTAGTCAAAGTGTTGAAGTTGATCTTCCTGAAGCATCGGAATCAAAAACGGTTTCACCTTCAGAAAATAAGCCAATCATTATTGAAGTTTCTGGAGTTGGTATATATGCAATGATTATTGATCAAGATCGTCAAACTAATTTACCAAAAGAACAAATTGTAGCAGAAGTAAAACAACAGATGTCGCTTAATGAAAAGGCTGTTTTTTTAGTTGGTGGTGCAAAAGATGTTCCCTATGAAGAAATTATAAAAGCATTGAATTTATTACAATCTGCAGGCGTTAAATCTGTAGGATTAATGACTCAACCGATTTAAATAAAAATAATATAGTAAAATGTCAGTAATGTCTTATAAACCAAATTCAAAATTAAGTATAGCTATTGCCCTATCCATTATATTACATGTCATTTTAATTGTTATTTTAGGATACCGAGTTATATCTGATAATAATGTAAACTATGGACGTGTCGATGGAAATTCTATTGATGCTATTATGGTTGATCCTTCTGTCATGACCGAACAATATCAAAGGCAACTAAAGACACAAGTTAGCCAAAAGCAAGCTGAGAAACAAAGGCAGCAACAAATTGATGATCAGGCTCGAATATTGCAGGAACAACAGCTTGCCCAAGAACAGCGGCTTAAAGAGCTAGAAAGAGAGCGCCTAAAAGTAGAACAACAGCAGAAGAAAGAGGCAGAGGCTGCACAAGCTGCGCGGATAGCAAGACAAAAAGAAGAAGATGCTAGAAAAGCTAAAGAGCAGTTAGAAGAACAACAAAGGCAGGCTGAAAGACAGCGCTTAGAACAACAGCAAGCTGAGCTAGCAAAACAAAAAGCAGAGCAAGAAGCTAAATTAAAAGCTGAGCGAGAATTATTAGATAAACAACGTGAAGAAACTTTACGTAAGCAAGAAGAACTCGCCAAGCAGAAAGAAGAACAAGAGGCTAAAGTAAAAGCTGAACAAGAACTTATTGAAAAGCAACGAATTGAAAATGAACGCAAACAAGCAGAGTTAACTAAACAAAAAGAAGAACAAGAAAAAAAGCAAGCTGCTGAAAAAGCGGCGGCAGATAAAGCTGCTATCGAAAAAGCAAAAAAAGCAGCACAAGCAAAAAAAGATAAAGAGCTTTATAACTTGCTGGGTGGACTTACATCAAATATACCCAGCCCAGCAGGTGGTGCTGCTAGTCGGAAAGGTGTTTCAAATGGGGAGCTAGATAAGTATAAATCTCTAGTTCAAAATGCTATCAGTAATAAATTTATTAATCCTAACAAATTATATAGTGGGCGAAATTGTGTATTAGAAATTCAAATTGCACCTGATGGTTTATTACTTAATGTTAGTGCGAAAGGTGGCGATGAGGCATTATGCCGAGAAGCACTTTCAGCAACGAAACAAGCTATAATTCCAAAGCCTGCAAGTACGTTTTATAATCAAGTAAAAATAATGAAAATTGACTTCCAACCAAACTAATTTTTTATATTGTAAACGCAATATTCCCTAGAATTATTTACTATAAATGATCAATATCTATAAATTAGAATATTGAAATTACATTAATTACCCCAATATATCATCTATTCATTTCGAATTAAGTTATTTAAGTAAAATAAGGAGCAAAACATGACAACAATTGTTAGTGTCCGTCGTGAGGGGCAAGTTGTTATCGGTGGTGATGGTCAAGTCACGTTAGGCGAACGTATTATTATGAAAGGTAATGCACGTAAAGTTCGTCGCTTATATAATAACAAAGTGATTGCGGGTTTTGCTGGTGGTACGGCTGATGCATTTACATTATTCGAACTATTTGAGCGAAAATTAGAGATGCACCAAGGTCATTTAACCAAAGCTGCTGTTGAGCTAGCTAAAGATTGGCGAACGGATAGGATGTTACGCAAATTAGAGGCATTGCTTGCTGTTGCTGATGAAAGTGCATCATTAATTATTACCGGTACTGGTGATGTTATCCAACCCGAAGACGATTTAATTGCCATTGGTTCTGGCGGTCCTTATGCACAAGCAGCTGCACGAGCATTACTTGATAATACCTCACTTTCTGCACACGATATTGTGCAAAAATCATTATCAATAGCGGGGGACATTTGTGTGTATACAAATAACTTCCAAACCATTGAAGAGCTCAATTACTAATCAACTGAATTAAAGAGAATATTATTATGTCTGAAATGACTCCTCGCGAAATTGTAAGCGAATTAAACCAACATATCATTGGCCAAGATAAAGCGAAACGTTCTGTAGCTATAGCACTACGTAATCGCTGGCGCCGTATGCAACTTGATGAAACATTACGTCATGAAGTTACACCTAAAAATATACTGATGATTGGACCAACAGGTGTTGGTAAAACTGAAATTGCAAGACGCCTTGCAAAATTGGCTCACGCACCTTTTATTAAAGTAGAGGCGACTAAATTTACAGAAGTTGGTTATGTGGGAAAAGAAGTTGATTCAATTATTCGAGATCTAACAGATTCTGCAGTAAAAATGATACGCCAAGAAGCAATTGAACGCAATCGTCATAGAGCGGAAGAACTAGCCGAAGAGCGTATTTTAGATGTGCTAGTGCCACCAGCTAAAGATGGTTGGGGACAAGTTGAAGATAATAATGCTTCAACAGCAAGGCAAGCTTTTCGCAAAAAATTACGTGAAGGCACACTTGACGATAAAGAAATTGAAATTGAAGTAGCTGGTGTTAATATTGGTGTTGAAATTATGGCACCTCCTGGCATGGAAGAAATGACAAACCAATTACAGTCGATGTTTCAAAATTTAGGTGGGCAAAAAACTAAACCGCGCAAAATGAAAATAAAAGATGCCTTTAAACAGCTTATTGATGAAGAAGCTGCTAAGTTGGTTAATCCAGATGATCTTAAGCATGAAGCGATTGAAGCGGTTGAGCAGAACGGAATTGTCTTTATTGATGAAATAGATAAAGTGTGTAAGCGCGGTAACTCATCAGGGCCAGATGTTTCGCGTGAAGGCGTACAGCGTGATCTTTTACCATTAGTTGAAGGTTGTACAGTATCAACTAAACATGGCTCTGTTAAAACGGATCATATCTTATTTATTGCATCGGGCGCGTTTCAAACAGCAAATCCATCAGATTTAATTCCTGAATTACAAGGTAGATTGCCAATTCGAGTCGAATTACAAGCACTAACAAGCAAAGATTTTGAACGGATTTTAACTGAACCAAATGCTTCACTTACGGTTCAATATAAAGCGCTAATGGCAACCGAAGGTGTTAATATCGATTTTACGCCAGATGGTATTCGTAAAATTGCAGAATCAGCATGGCAAGTGAATGAGCAAAATGAAAATATTGGCGCACGTAGATTGCATACTGTATTAGAGCGTTTGATGGAAGAAGTTTCATTTGAGGCTAGTGAACTTGGCGGACAAACAGTTACAATTGATGCTAAATATGTAAGCGATCATTTAGATAAACTGGTTGCAGATGAAGATCTGAGCAAGTTTATTTTATAAGTAGTTCGGCTTGAGTATCGAGTATAAAAAAGGTGAGCTTTGCTCACCTTTTTTTATTACTGCCTTTTTAGTAGTTCGCCTAAGATATTAGAAGTTTTTGATTTAGACTTTGAATTATCTTTAGAATGATGATTTTCTAATTTATCTCGAAGTTTTTCTAAACGATCTTGTAATTTGTCACTAAATACATCATTGATTAATTTAGCAATATCAATTTGATAACGAAGCTTAGCAAATTCACCATAAATACGTAGTGGTATTGTTAACTTTTGTAGCTTTGCAATTACTTCATTTTTAGTATTCCAGCCACCTAACATTTTTAAGTTCAAATTAATATCTAAATCACGGTTTAAGAGCCCGACTCTTCCTGAAGCTTCAACGATCTCAAGTATTGCTGAATTCGCTGTTAATGTTGAAAACTCCAAGTTACCTTGCTTCAAATAGGCATTAGCTGAAATTGTTTGAAATTCGGTGTATTTTTTCTGATTTTCAGGTGTTGTATCATTTTTTGAATAGCGAGCTACCGCATTTTGGATAATACTTTCAATATTTAAATTATTGAGCTTTGCATTTGTTACAACAATGGCCACATTGCCTTGTAAGTTTGCTAACAATTTAGAACCTGATAAGGTGTTACTTTGTAAATCCCCGCTAGCATTAAATAAACCATCTAGATCATGTGCCGTATCTATTTGCTTAAAAAATGTATTTAAATCAACATCAGTTATTTTGGTATTTAGTTTTATTAATGTGTTTTTTTGTTTGCCATTTGCAACACCTGTTGCCAATATATGACCTTTAGCAAAATCTAAACTCATATTTCTGAATATAGCAATACCGTCATTATTAGTTATATCAACATTAATATTGTTAAACGTCATTTTATTGGCGTTAAGTTGCTTGATAGTTAACTTAGCCTTAGCATTGAAAGCATTTAAAAAATTTAATTCATTATTGCTCTTTGTAACATTTGACACCACAGGAGGGGTTTGTTGACTATTAGCCTTTCCGTTTGTTTTTTCACCAATTTTCAGTAATGAAGAGAGATCAATTTTATCAGAATTTAACTGCAAATTTATTTCTGGTTTACTTGTTAAATCTGCATTGATAACACCAATGAAATTATTACCATTAACTGAGAAAGATAAATTTTGGCTTTTTAAAATCTGAGGATTATGTTGGTAATTAAAAACGCCACTTATGTTTCCTTTTAATTCTTTTGCTGAATTAGCGATGCCTTTATAAGTAAAATTTAACTTATTTAAATCGATAATTGCTTGTCTTGGAAATTCATTTAAATCGACATTAGCATGTATTAGGTATGACATATCTTGTTGATTTTTATCTACGTTACCGTTTAAATCAATAGCGATATTTTTATCTTTAACTTGTTCTACAATAAGATTAGTATTTCTAAAGTTAATGAGATCATCTTTATATTGTAATACCACTGTACTGTCAGTAACTTCAAATTTGTTTAAGCTAAACTGCCAACTAGATGTATTTTTTTTATCTTTAGAATCAGTTGGCTCATTAGTGGTCGTATCCATAGGTGTTTTTTTAGCGCCATTTTTTGCAATATTACCTTTACTTTCATCAGTGACGTTGATGATCGCTGATTTTATAAATACATTTTTGATAGATAATTTTTTTGAGAAAAGAGGCAATAGTTCAACATCAAGTCGCATATTATCCGCAGTTAATATAGGTTTTTTTACATCGACATCAGATAGTTTTACTGAATCTGTTAATATACTCACTTGTGGCCATATATGCCAACGCAAATCGCCATCAATAGTTAATTCATAACCGGTTTTATCTTTTACTGTATCAGAAATAAATCCACGAAAGTTGTTAGGATCTACAAAAACAATAAGTGAAATAATACCGATAGTAATAGCTAAAATTAAGGCAAATAAAAAAACCAATATTTTTTTTACCATATTAATGTTCCTTTGTTAATATTATAAGTTGTTTAGTCTTTATCAATACGACTGGCGACAGCGCCATGTTGGTCTTTATATTTTGCATCTTGCCTTCGATTGTATGGTCTTGCAGCCACTCCAGTTAATGTTTCAAAACTAAGCGCTCCGATTGTCATTCCAGGTCTAAGTGCTAATGGAATTTTCCCTGAGTTATAGAATTCCAAAACAATTTGCCCTTGCCAACCAGGATCAATTCGATGTGCTGTAACGTGAACCATCAGCCCTAGCCTAGCAAGCGATGAACGCCCATCTAACCAGCCAACCAGATCATCGGGAATAGTGACTGATTCTAAGGTTACGGCTAATGCTAATTCTCCTGGATGCAAATAGAAAGCATCGCTTTCAGCTAATACAATTTCCTCGCTCATCACTCGTTCCAATACCGCAGCAACTTCTTCTTTAGGACCACTTAAATCGATATAAGGTGTGGTATGCTCTCGGAAAGTTCGAAACTGGTTACCTAATCTAATATCAACAGTTGCACCATTAATACAACTTGCTGCTGGTTGTGGTGTGATTTTTAATTTACCGTTTTGTAAATATGCTTCGATATCTCGGTCGCATAATCTCATAAGTAATCCTTAATTCAGCTTGTATTTCTTTATTCTAACAGGAACTTTGAATGTCGTCGATGTTAGTTGTTTAAGGTTTTAGCAACCATGCGCGGCCATAGTGATTATAGTATCCCGCTAATTTGCCAGGTTGATCACCTACCCCTAGATAAAGGTCAAAATGCTGCCCTTTAATTGCACCACCTACATCAAGAGCAACCATTAAACGATTTTCTCGCCTACCACGATATTGCCCATCGCTATCAAGCAGAGGCACGTCAACCAGTACTACAGAACCCATTGGTATTAATGATTTATCAGAGGCGATAGAAGCATTGGCAATTAAGGGAACATTAGCGGCCCCTTTTACTTCGGTATTATATTTGGGTTCAAAAAAAACGAATGAATGGTTTTGAACCAATAATTCTTTAATTTTTTCCTCACTTTTATTCTTAGCCCAATCTTTGATAGCCTGTATCGACATTCTTTCTTTTTCGATTTCACCTTGTTCTACTAGCAATCGGCCAATACTTGAATAACCATGTCCATTTTTACCACCATAACTAAAGAAAACTAAAGGTAAATCATCTTCAAAATCAACATAGGCACTACCTTGCACTTCCATAATGAAATTATCTATTAAAGAATTACTGTATGCTATTTCAAGACCTTTATTGGCAAGAATACCATTATAAATTTGCTCTCGATTTGGTAATTGTTTTCCTTCACTAACGGGCATTTTATAAATAGGATATTTAAAATCTGTAGTTAGCTCATGTCTTGCTTTAATGATTGGAGTATAATAACCTGTCATATGGACATTTCCATACCCATCTTGCCCCGACATTTCATAACTTTTAAGCCCAACTTTGCTAAATTCGTCAGTTCCTAAGGAACGATTAATCCAATCATCTATCGCTTTATAGATATGTTCATTTTTAAGATACAAAGAGGGCGATGACGACTTGATTTTGGCAATTTGAATCATGTAGTCTGAAATATTTACTGGAATAGCTAATTGTGGATAGCTTACGTTAAACGGAAAAAGGAGGTTGCCATCTTTATATTGTTGACCTTGTTTGACAGGTTTATTTACATTGCTTTGGCTACTAGTTAGAAGAGATAAAATAAATAAAGAGCATAAAGTACATAAAACATAAAAACGATAATAGCGACGTTTCTTTTCTTTCATCTTGATAGATTATTATAATAAGTTAAGTATCATTGTTAGTTATGCTACACAATTCTATTATAAGAAACTACCAATAATTATGGTGTAGTCATAAAAAGTTTTCATAAAAATTCAACTTGCGATTTTATTCTATAGACTTTATAGTCCTATATTCTTTATTAAATTAAGAAATTGAGCAAATAAAAGGAAAATAGCGATGAGCGCTTCCTCAAAGCATGATCTAAAACGGAACCTTTCTAACCGCCATATTCAATTAATTGCAATTAGTGGTGCTATCGGTACCGGCTTATTTATGGGCTCAGGAAAGACAATTAGCCTTGCAGGGCCGTCTATTATTTTTGTCTATATGGTTATTGGATTTGTTCTATTTTTTGTTATGCGAGCGATGGGAGAAATTCTGCTTTCTAATTTAAAGTATAAATCTTTTAGTGATTTCTCTAACGACCTTTTAGGGCCTTGGGCAGGATTTTTCACTGGTTGGACTTATTGGTTTTGTTGGGTAGTTACAGGAATTGCAGATGTTATTGCAATTGCTGGTTATGCTCAATATTGGTTTCCCGAACTGCAATCTTGGATACCAATGTTATTAACAGTTACCTTACTATTAACCTTAAACCTATTAACAGTAAAAATGTTTGGTGAGACAGAATTCTGGTTTTCAATGATCAAAATTATTGCTATTTTAGCCTTGATTGGTATTGGAATAGTGCTTATTTTAACCTCTTTCCATTCTGAACAAACTAATAGCATAGCTACATTTTCAAATTTATGGGAATATGGTGGATTTTTCCCAAATGGAATTATGGGTTTTTTTGCTGGTTTTCAAATTGCAATCTTTGCTTTTGTAGGGATCGAGTTAGTGGGTACAACAGCAGCAGAAACAGTTGACCCAAACAAGAATTTGCCACGAGCTATTAACTCTGTACCTGTCCGAATCATATTTTTCTATGTTTTTGCTTTAATCATCATTATGAGCGTTACACCATGGACGTTAATTTCTCCAAATAAAAGTCCATTTGTTGAATTATTTACATTAATTGGTTTACCAGCAGCTGCAAGTATCATTAATTTTGTCGTATTAACATCAGCAGCATCTTCCGCTAATAGCGGTATTTACTCTACAAGCAGAATGCTATTTGGGCTAGCTAAAAAACAAGATGCTCCTGAGCCTTTTGGTAAATTATCAACTCGCTCGGTACCCGCTAATGGTTTACTGTTTTCATGTGCTTGCTTATTTGGTGGCGTAGTTTTGATTTATTTAGTACCTAATGTCATGGAAGCTTTTACTATAGTAACCACCATTTCAGCTATTTTATTTATGTTTATTTGGTCAATGATTCTTATTTCTTATATTGCTTATCGTCGTAAAAAAATAAAATTGCATGAACAATCTAAATTTAAAATGCCTGGTGGTATTTTTATGAGTGGTGTTTGTTTAGCTTTTTTTGTTTTTATGATTGTATTGCTTACTTTTGAAGCCGATACTCGCCAAGCACTCGTGGCCACTCCTATTTGGTTTATTATTTTAGCTGTGAGTTATTACATTCGCTCTTTAAAACGCAGATAAATCTAAAAATAAAAAGGCGGGTGATCCTGCCTTTTTATTTTTGTAATTATTGATCTTTATTTTTTACCGGCCAAATAATACTAGCAATAATACCCAAAGTTAAGATGCCTAAAATGACATAAAGACTTGTGGTTGGATCTATATCTATACCACACCCAAATAAATGATTACTTGCATTTAAAGCTAATTTCCCTGCAATAAAAAAAAGTAAGCAAATCACCGCCTTACTAAGATGGACTAAATACTGTTGCATGGCTTGTAAAATAAAGTACATCGTTCTAAGACCTAAAATAGCGAAGATCATGGCGCTATAGACAATTAATGGTTCTTGGCTCACGGCAATTACTGCAGGAACTGAATCAAAAGCAAACATAACGTCACTTAATTCAATTACAACAATACATAAAAATAGTGGTGTAGCATAAAAAAGACTTTTAGGTATTTTATCAACTAAGTTATTGTTTTCAGCTTTTGCAAGCTCTATATCAAGCTGTTTTTGTGACAATAAAAAACTGTGGCCGACAATTTTTGGGTAAGTTGGAAAAATACGTTTGGCAATGCGAAAAGCAAAGTGATTTGAATAATCTTTAATATTTTCGGCATTATCTTGATTTTTCAACATCATTATTCCCGTGCAAGCAACCAATATTGAAAACACCAACTCCATCCAAGGACCTAAATACAACAAACCTGTGCCAATTACGACAAATATGGCGCGAAATATAATAGCACCAATAACCCCCCAATAAAGTAAGCGATGGCGATAGTTATTTGGTACAGCAAACCATGAAAAAATAGCCATAATGACAAACAGATTATCGACCGATAAGGCTTTTTCAAGAACATAACCTGTAATAAATAAGCTGGCTATAGTGCTGCCATGGTGAATGTATAAAAATAGTGCAAATCCTAATGCAACCGCTATCCAAAATAGCGACCAAATAATAGCATTTTTTAAGCTGATTGGTTTATCGTTATGGTGAGCGTATAAATCAATAATAATTGCAGTCACGGCTAGCCCAACAAATACTAATATTGTTTCTATTGGAAAACCTAATGAATTTTGAATCATAGTTATATTACCTAGTATTAAAAGCTATATGAAGTTAACTTTTCTTTTGGCTATGTTAAATTATTCGATAGCACATAATTATAAAAGTGGTTGAGTATATATTGCTAGCTAAATCAAAAAAAGTTATATTTGCAAGTCCCATTTAACTGTTTTAATTTAATAACATTTTGAGCAAGCATTCATGACAAAATTCAGGGTAATAATTTTCTTTCTTCTTCCTTTTTTTTCAGGACTATTACATGCGCAACCAGTAGAGCCTTATATATCATCTTTACCTAAAGGAAGCGATTTGTCTATTTTGGTTCAATCTGTAGGAAGAAGCCCTAAGACATTAGCAAAATATAAAAGCGATCAATTCAAACACCCAGCCAGCACTCAAAAAGTGATAACCGCATTAGCTGCTGAGTTGGAATTAGGTCGAAATTTCCGATTTACAACACGCCTGCAAACTAATGGCGTTATTAGTAATAAACAATTAAATGGTGATCTTATTATTCAACTTAGCGGAGATCCCACTTTTACGCGAGCCAAATTAAAAACAATGATTGCTGAAATGCGCCAAAAAGGTATTGAAAAAATAGCAGGAAATATAATTTTAGATACTTCGATATTTACAAGCCATGACAAAGCTGCGGGGTGGTCATGGAATAATTTAACGGCTTGCTATAATGCCCCACCATCTGCAGCAATTATTGATGATAATTGTTTTTATGCAACTGTGACACCAAATAAAGTAGGTGAAAAAGCCTCAATATCTAAACCTACTAATATTCCAGTTACTGTAACAGCTGATGTAAAAACCATTGCAAAAAACAGTAAAGATCCCAATGATAGGTATTGTGAGTTGGATGTTAGCTATTTAGACAAAAATCGTTATCATTTATCAGGATGTATTGCTGCAAGCTCAGATAAAACACCATTAAAATTTGCAGTAATTGATGGGGTTGAATATTTTTCATCTATTTTAAAAAATGAACTTAAGCAACAAAAGATAACTTATACAGGATCGCTACTTCAACGCAAAGAAAAGAATAATGCTCAATTGACCTTACTCGCCTCTAGCCAATCAGCACCACTTTCAGAACTATTAACTGTCATGCTTAAAAAGTCAAATAATCTATATGCAGATGCTATTTTTAGAACCTTAGGCGCACATTACTATAATGTACAAGGCACATGGCGTAATGGTGGCGATGCAGTTAGACAAATTTTACGCAAAAAAGCAGGTATAAATTTAGAAAATTTAGTGATTGCTGATGGTTCGGGTTTGTCTAGGTTAAACTTGGTAAGCGCTGATAAATTAATGGAAATTTTACAATATATTTCAGCTAATGATTCTCAGCTAAAAATTATTGAAATGTTACCTATTGCAGGTATTGATGGTACATTAAAAAACCGTAAAAGCTTTAATCAGACACCTTTTAAAGAGACAATACGTGCTAAAACTGGTTATATTCAAGGTTGCTATAATTTAGCTGGATTTATCCAAAAACCTGATGGTAAATATGTAGCTTTTGTACAATTATTATCTGGTTATCAAGCGGATAATAAAAACGAATCAAAAAATAGTGCAATTATGCGTTTTGAATCAGAATTTTACAAAAATTTTATTAATTAAGCAGTGATAAGGACATTATAAGTTTAATGTCCTTATTTACTAATAAAAATGTATAAAATTAAATATTATCCCCTAAAAATCCACCGCTTTGATGTTTCCACAGCTGTGCATATAATCCATTTTTTATGAGTAATTCTTGGTGTGTGCCTTGCTCAATAATTTTACCTTGATCAAGTACAACTAACCTATCCATTGCAGCAATGGTTGATAAACGGTGGGCAATGGCAATAACGGTCTTACCTTCCATTAACGTATATAAGCTTTCCTGAATTGCTTGCTCAATTTCGGAATCCAGTGCGCTTGTTGCTTCATCTAACAATAAAATAGGCGCATTTTTAAGAATGACCCGGGCAATTGCAATGCGTTGTCTTTGACCACCAGATAATTTTATACCTCGTTCACCTACAAATGCGTCATATCCTGTTTTACCTTTTGCATCAACTAATGTTTGAATAAAGTTATCTGCATGAGCTTTTTGTGTGGCTTTTATCATTTCTTCTTCTGAAGCATTATTGTTACCATAAAGTAAGTTTTCTCGTACTGAGCGATGTAACAACGAGGTATCTTGTGTTACCATGCCAATTTGAGCGCGCAGGCTTTCTTGAGTAACAGTGGTAATATCCTGACCGTCAATAACAATTTCACCACTTTGTAAATCATAAAAACGGAGTAATAAATTAATAAGCGTTGACTTTCCTGCTCCTGATCGGCCAACTAAACCAATTTTTTCGCCTGGTTTTATCGTTAGGTCTAAATTCTCAATTACTGAGCTACGTTTTTTCTCATCATAACTAAAATAAATATGTTTAAACTCAATTTTACCTTGAGTTACATTAAGCTTAGGCGCATTTGGTTGATCAATCACTGCTTTAGCGACAGAAAACGTATTAATGCCATCTTTTACTACACCAATATTTTCAAATAGCGCTGCTATTTCCCACATAATCCAGTGTGAAAAACCATTTAATCGAAGTGCTACTGCTGTTGCTGTGGCAATTGCGCCAATACCAATTAATTGATTTGTCCATAGCCACAAGGCAACACCTGTTGTGCTTAGCACTAAGGAAATGGACAATAAATGATTTACTATTTCAAAACTACTGACTAGCCGCATTTGTTTATTAACAGTAACTAAAAACTCATTCATCGATTCTTGAGCGTATTTTGCCTCATTACCTGCATGAGAAAATAGTTTTACTGTTATAATGTTGGTATAAGCATCGGTGACTCGCCCAGTCATTGTCGAACGAGCGTCCGCTTGTGCACTTGCTACTTTACTTAAACGAGGAATAAAATAATACATAGCAATGCCATAAATTAGACACCAGATCATAAATGGCACTAATAACAAAAGATCTAATTGCCCGATGATTGTAGCCATAGTAATAAACGAAATAAGAACATAGATAAAAATATCTGCCACTAAAAAACAAGTATCACGAACTGCGAGTGCCGTTTGCATGACTTTTGCCGATATTCTTCCAGCAAATTCATCTTGAAAAAAACGCATACTTTGATTAAGCACTAACCGATGCAGGTTCCACCGCAATCGCATTGGAAAATTTCCAGCTAGGCACTGATGTTTAATAATCGTTTGTAGCCCAATAATAATGGTACTTCCTATAATGATTAGGGCTAACAGCGCTAATGTTGTTTTTTCTTGTTGCCAAAATTTGCTAGGTTCAACAACTGAAAGCCAATCAATAACTTTACCAAGGGCAGCATATAAAAAAGCTTCAAAAGCACCGCCTAATGCGCTAAAAATAATTAATAGCAACAAAAATAAGCGAGTCCCTTTCGCTGATTGCCATATGAAACTAAAAAAGTTTCTAGCCATAGGTTGAGGTTCATCTTTTGGATAAGATGACACCAATTTTTCAAAAAATTGATACATATTAGACCTGATTCATCATAGCGTTTTTTATTAATACTACTATTAATAATATAAAAAAATAGAGGTAGTGCAAATAGGCATATGTTGCCTTTGAATCTCAATTTATCTGGAATTTCCAATTAATATCATTTAGCTATCTGGTTGCTATTAATGGGTTTATCAATATAGAAGAAATCAATGAGGGAACAAAATATCTAATATTCCCTCTAACTTTCAATTATATATTGAAAGTTAATATATAGCTATTAAAGGTATTAAAATATGTCTTTAATAAGAAGAACAACACGGCCTACAATATGATATTTATGAAAATCTGACTTGGGAACTTCAATGGTTGGATTCTGGCTATTATTACAAATTAATAACCAACCATTAAGTGTTAAACGAACCTTTCTTAAAAAGGTAATATCTTCGTATTCAATTAGATAAATTGCACCATCAACAATACCTGTTATTTCAGTGTTAAGAATTAGTCCATTATTGTTTTCGATTTCTGGTGACATTAAATCGCCTTTGGCCCAGTATATAATTAATTTTTTAGCATCTAAGCCACGGTGCTTAGCCCAACCCTCAATGATAGGATAATTCATCAATGGAGGGGTTTCTCTTACAAAACGTTCTTTTTGTGCTTCCTCTTTTGTTGGTAGTTGTTTATTATAAACAGGAATGCGATAAATATTTTCGCTGTAGATATCTTCATCGCTATTTTTAGAATCTACAAACTCTAGTTTATGACCAGTAGCAAGCCAATTAAAAGAAACATTACATTTTTCAGCGATGACTTCCAAACGTGTCAGTGAAGGGTAAGTTTTGCCAGATAAGTAGTCTCGAATTACCGTTTCGGACATATCGCATTTTTTAGCGAAGGCTGAAACAGATAAACCTTGCATAGAGCTGAGCAATCTATCTTTAAAAGTTTTAACATTATTATTTTTAATTGTATTCATCTTTAATCCATTATATCTATCACTAGTTTATTAATTATAGTGCATTTTTTTATAGTTTTGTATATACCTATTATTTGGAAAACCGATTAAATTAATTTTATTTTTTCACTTTTTCGTTTTTTTAAAATTTATATTTTTGTATTTCTCGTTTTTTAATGTATTGGTAAAAACAGTTGAAGAAAATAATTATTCTTTGTTTTTTGTTTGTTTATTTGTTTTTTTCTGCGAGAAAAATATTTTTTTATGATTATTTATACCTTTTTTATTTAAAATTGACATTAATCAAAATTTAATAGTAGCAATCAAAATCATTAACTAATTGTTTTTTAAAAATTTAAACCACAACTCACATAATAACCAAACAAGTCGATAACAAATAAAAACGATTGACTAAAGCGAAAAAAAATGGATAATAAGCAGGGTAAGGATTTTTCATTGTTTTCTTTCCTTATATTCCTTATATTTCATGTTGGCCTGTATAGTTTTATACAGGTCTTTTTTTATTCTTGAACTATTTATGAAATCCCTTCATAAAAAGAGTATAATGATCACTCCATAAAATATGTTCTAAAGTCTACCCTAAATAGAGCGTTATATTTATTAAGAGGATTTGATTATGTCTTTTAGTATTCCACACCTTTTAGTGTTTCTTGCTGTCGTTATTTTATTATTTGGCACTAAAAAGTTGCGTAATTTAGGTTCTGATCTTGGTTCAGCATTAAAAGGCTTCAAGAAAGCAATGAATGACGATGATATTGAACCCCAAAATGATGATAAGTTAGATAATAAATAGTTTTGCTTCTAGGTATGAATATTCAATTTGATGTAGCAATTGTAGGGGGCGGATTAGTTGGTTTAGCAACTGCTTGCGCACTTAGCCAATACGCGCTAAAAATAGCGATTATAGATACTAAAATTCACCAGCACCAATCTTTCTCACAGAATGAAATAGGCATTAGAGCCTCAGCTATTAATGGCGCAAGTCAACATTACTTTTCGCAAATAGGTATATGGAATGATTTATGTGCAAGTAAACGTGTACAAGAATTTACTGAAATAGGTGTATGGGAAAAAAATGGCCAAGCTCATTTATCTGCTCATGCCAAAGATTATGGGTATTCCAATCTTGGCTATATAATCGAAAATAATATTATTTCTCATTACCTTTACCAATATGCTTTAAATTGTAGCAATATTAATATTTATAATTGCGAGGCAATTGACTGTGCATTTAATGATGATTTTGCTTTTTTGACACTTGCTAATAAAGCTATCTTACAGACTAAATTACTAATTGGTGCAGATGGTGCTCATTCCTGGGTACGTCAACGCAAAAATATTTCTGTTTTTGAACGCGATTATCTGCATCATGCTGTTATTACAACGGTTGAAACCGAGTACCCTCACCAATCTTGTGCGAGGCAGATTTTTTATCCAAATGGTATTGTGGCTTTTCTGCCCTTGTGGCAGGCCAACAAAAGTTGTTTGGTTTGGTCAACAAAACCAGATAATGCGACTAGTTTAGCTTCTCTATCTGAATCAGAGTTTTCTGATGAGTTATTTCGGTTAACTGGCGATAAAGTCGGTCAATGTCAGTTAATTAACCCTCGTATGGTATTTCCATTAAAAGCCCGCATTGCAAGACAATTTATTCAACATCGGCTTGTCTTAATTGGTGATGCGGCTCATACCATTCATCCTTTAGCTGGGCAAGGTGTAAATTTAGGTTTTCAAGATTCTGCATTATTAGTCTCAACAATAAAAACATTAATCGATGAACAAAAAGATATTGGTTTAGTTTGCAATTTAAAACCATTTCAGTTTACTCGTCGTAAAGATACTTTAGTGATGTTAGCAGCAATGCAAACAATTCAAGATATGTTTAATGGTGATAATTTGCTTAAAAAGATGATAAGAACAGTAGGAATGAATACTATTGATTGTTGTTCTCCAATAAAAAAACAAATTATCAAATATGCTATGCGTATTTAACCGCCATCTTTTAACAATACTCTTGTGGTTTTGCTACAAGAGTTAATCATATTATTTTAAAACAGCTTGATAACATCTTAATATAAAATAGGATACAGGAACAGATGAAACCTAATAAGACGCACATTATGCAGATGTTAACTAAATATAGCTCAACTACATCGTCAACGATTAGCTCATGCTTGAGCTAAATAAACCATTGCACATTAAGCGATGATAATTAGTTACGATATTGTTGTTCAAATATAGTCATTTTTATATCCTTATCTAAAATTACGATTTGCTTTTATGTATATCTTGTTTTTTATTTAAGGCTTAGATTTTTTCAATAATTTTTCTAACTGTCATTTCATCAAATATTTTTGGTAAATAGCCACACAGACCTTTGTTCTGGAAAGCAAATCAGCCATGTTTTTTATTATTCGCAACATCGATGTTATGTAACAAGCCATTTTTATGATTAACCGCTATAGACTTCTGGATATCTTTTACAAAGTATTAAACATAACACCCATTGAATATAAAACACTAAAATAAGCCACATGATTTTTATATGAATTAAATATTAACCCTCGGGGCTAACACAGATAATAAATCATTTACGTTTGTTAATAACTTTAAGATTTTTGATGAGTTTTAATATAAAAAAACCAACTAGTAATGCCTAATATTGCCAAGGAAGTACTTGCAATAATTATCGCTTTCCATCCGTAATGGCTAAACAAATAAGTCGATCCAGCAGAGCCTAGCATTCCACCAATAAAATAACATACCATATAACCCGTGTTCATTCGGCTACGTGCTTCTGGTCTGATTTGATAAATAGCATTCATGTTAGAAACATGAGTAACTTGTACAGCAAAATCTAATAAAACCACACCTAGAATTAAAGCAGTAATGGAATATTGAGCGAATGAAAGTGGTAGCCAAGATAATAGTAATAAGCTTAATCCAATGGTTGTTGCAATATAACCTTTGCCTTTGTCTGACAGTTTTCCAACTATTGGCGATCCCATCGCTCCTGCAGCTCCCGCTAATCCAAATAAACCAATCATAAAATCAGAATAGTGATATGGTGCATTAGTTAACAAAAAGGCAAGTGGTGTCCATAATAATGAAAATAGCGAAAATGAGATAATAGCTAATAATGAGCGAATCCTTAATATCGGTTCTTGTTTATATAATGAACCAATTGAGCATAAAAGTTGAAAATAATTAATATTAATGGTATTACTATATTTTGGTAGTGAAATCGAAAGCAATAGTGTCACAATAATCATAACACCTGTTGCAATCCAATATACACCATGCCAATCCGCAATTGAGGATATAGCGCCAGCAAAAGTTCTTCCCAATAAAATACCTAGTAACATACCGCTCATTAAAGTACCAACAACTTTACCTCGATGATCTGGCCTTGAGAGTGTTGCCGCAAAAGGTATTAAGACTTGAGCAACCGTTGAAAATAAACCTGTCATTGCGGTACCGATGATAAGCATCCATATATTTTGAGATAATGCGCTTACCATAAGTCCACAAGTGGATAATATCATTAAAATAATAATTAACCGCTTACGCTCTACCTTATCACCAAGAGGTGTAATAAATAGCAAGCCTATGGCATAACTAAATTGTGCAGCCATAATGATTGCTCCAGCATGTTCTACTTTTATATGTAGATTATTTGTAATTGAATGTAATAGCGGTTGAGCGTAATAATTGCTAGCAATTGTAATACCAATAGCAAATGCCATTAAAAAGACTAAGTAGCCAGATAAGCCTTGATGTTGTTTGTTTTGCATAATTAAATAGAATTAAAAATAATCAGTGATTATATCCTAAAAATAGCATGAGTATTGATAAACAAACGTTAACAAGACGTTTGTTTTAATAAGTTATAAACAGGTGTTGCAAGCCCTATTTTTGCATTGTCGGATTTTAGGTTATACCAATAACCGCAAGGTTGTTCCCAACATTTTGTATGTTTAGTAATTACACAATAAATTGGAACAATATCTAAGTGAAAGTGGCTAAATGTATGGCGAAATGCAATAAGTTGCTTGGGTTTTGTGGTTTCAATACCTTGTTTTTTTAACCAGTCAGTTAATGCTTGTTGGCTTGCAAACTGAGGCAAACAGTATAATCCTCCCCATATGCCAGACGGAGGTCTTTTTTCAAGCCAAATCGTATTATTATATTCCAGCATTAAAAAATAGGCTGTCTTTGCAGGAATGGTACTTTTAGTTTTTTTGGTTGGGTATTGTTGCCAACTTTCTGTCTTATAAGCTAAGCAGTTACCATGCAAAGGGCATAAAGTGCACTTAGGTTTACTGCGAGTACAAACCGTTGCACCTATATCCATCATGGCTTGATTAAACTTTGCAACATCTTGCTTAGGTGTCACTCGCTTGCTTAATTCCCAGAGCTTATTTTCAATCTTTTTAATACCTGACCAGCCTTCAACAGCAAAATATCGAGTGAGCACACGTTTTACATTGCCATCTAAAATGGGATAATGCTGATTTTGCGAAAGAGATAAAATAGCGCCAGCAGTTGAACGCCCCACACCAGGCAGCGCCACCACATCATCAAATTGTGTTGGAAATGAGCCATTAAATTTTTCCGCAATTGTTTGTGCTGCCTTATGTAAATTGCGCGCTCTTGCATAGTAACCCAGTCCAGTCCAAAGATGTAATACATCATCAAGTGGTGCTTGTGCTAGGTCTGTTATCTTAGGAAATTGCTCAATAAATCGGTTAAAGTAAGGAATCACCGTTGCAACTTGTGTTTGTTGCAACATCACTTCTGATAACCAAACATGATAGGCGCTTTTTTCGAGTTGCCATGGTAATGATTTTCTACCATACTTCTCATACCAGTTAAGTACCGCTTGTGAAAAATGTTGCATTGTCATAATGGTTACATTATAGAAACAATAGAATCACTTGGATAGCATCCGAGCACTTTGGTATATAGTGTCATTGAAGCTAGCTCTTTAAGCGCTGTTTGCATTTCATAAGAATGAATGTTGCCATGTAAATCAATATAAAACATTTCTTCCCATGGTGTACCATGAATTGGACGAGATTCAAGCTTAGTCATGATGATATTATGATTGCGTAGTACTAATAACGCATCAACTAAAGCACCAGCTTGTTGGCCTGTTTTCATTAAAATAGTGGTTTTAGCAGGAATTTGATCTGAAACCGCAATTGGTTGTCTTGCAAGCACGATAAAACGCGTTATGTTCTCTTTTTGATTAGCAAAGTTATGTTTAAGAACTTGTAATCCATATAATTCGCCACCATCCTTATTCCCCATTGCGGCAACATTCGGCTTATTCAATTTAGCAACGGTTTCCATTGCTGATGAAGTACTATCACAATATACAATCTTCCAATGAGGGTGACTTTCTAAGAAATTACTACATTGCTGGAAGGGTTGTGGGTGGCTATAAATAGTGTCGATTTGCTCTAATTGCGAATTCGGCATGGCAAGCACACAATGATCAATAGGTAATGAAAGCTCGCCAATAATATGCAAGTTGGTTTTTTGTAATAAGTCATACACTTCGTTAATTGAACCAGAGCTAGAGTTTTCTATCGGCAAAATTCCATAGTCGACTTCGCCCCTTTCAACCTGCTCAAATACATCTTTGAATGAAGTACAACTAGATTCGATCATCTGATCTAAGTGAGCACTTGCATAACGGCGTGTTGCTGAATGTGAATAAGAACCCTTAGGTCCTAAAAAAGCAACTTTGGCTGTGGCGATAATATCGTCATTCAGTTTTTCTTGTAAAATTTTTTGTTGTAATAGGACTGAGTCTTCAATAATTAATTGATATAAACGTTTAATAAACACATCATCAAGATGATAGTTTTTCCCTTGATTAATTAATGAAATAATAAGTGAACGCTCACGCTCCATATCGCGAACAGGAATATTTGCTCCACTTTTTGTGTGAATAACTTGTGTTGAAAGATTACGCCTTTTAGCAATAAGCTCTAACAACATCTTATCAAGTTCATTAATTTTATCGCGTAAAGGTAACAAAGGATTTGTAGTCATTTTTATAATGATATTAAAAAAAGATAGGTTGTATTATAACAAGCAAAAAAATAAAGGCACTATCGAAGTGCCTTTTTATTGCATCGAAAAAATAAATCAAATTTCTTCTAATACAGTATCTTTTATACTGCTTGTCGCTCGGCGTGCTTCACCTTTATGTTGCAGTTTATTAAGCTGTTTTTCAAGCTTTTCAATAAGGTCATTAATCGCTGCATACATATCAATATGTTTAGCTGACGCCACTAATGGTGTGCCTTTTGTGATAATGGTTGCATCAACGACAAAGCCGTCTGGCTCTTTGCATAAAATAAAATGAGGATTTATTAATTGTGCTCGCCATTTGTCCAATTTAGTATATTTTTCTTCTAAATAACTACGCATAGCAGGAGTAATATCCATTTGTTTACTGGTAATATTTAACGCCATAATTAATCTCCTTGTTTTTTCAGACGATGGTTAATGCCGTTATTGATTTGAGCCATTTTCATGATTATACAGTGCCAAATTATATTTGGCTCGTCAATATAATCTTTATTATTAATCCTATTTTGTGATTGTTGTCTAAAAAATTCAATTTTATATTTTATGCTAATTTACTATTAATAGCAGTTAATCACATGTTTGTTTTTTTATTATTTTTATAATGGAAAACAATTTTATTAATATCTAATCGTATCAGTAATCACCTATATTCTGCACCTTAATGCCATTTTAGTATATACTTATTTTATGCATTTTTTAGTTATGATTGATTAATATTTTAATGAGGATGATGTGAATTATTTAGATAATGTAAAAATTGTTTTAGTCGAAACATCGCATACAGGCAACATGGGTTCTGCGGCAAGAGCAATGAAAACAATGGGATTAACTAACCTTTGTTTAGTCAACCCAATCATCAAACCTGATTCTCAATCGATTTCGTTAGCGGCAGGAGCTAGTGATATTATTAAAAATGCACAACTCTTTGCATCGCTTGAGCAAGCAATTGCCGATTGTACTTTAGTAATTGGCACTAGTGCACGTTCTCGTAGTTTACAATGGCCTCATTTAACACCGAAAGAGTGTAGTGATAAAATTATTCAAGAAACGACCAATACTCGTTCTAAAGTTGCTTTAGTGTTTGGGCGTGAGCGAGTTGGTTTAACCAATGAAGAATTGCAAAAGTGCCATTACCATGTCGAAATTCCCGCTAATCCTGATTATAGTTCTCTAAATTTGGCAATGTCAGTACAAGTTTTGTGCTACGAAATTCGCATGTCAATGCTAAATCTTGACGATCAGCGTTCTGAATTAAAAGGCAACGGCAATATAAACTCAGAGTTTCCGGTAGATGCTGATATAGAGCGTTTTTACCAGCATTTAGAACAAACTTTATTACAGACAGGTTTTATCAATGCCAATCATCCAGGGCAAATTATGGGACGTTTACGTCGATTATTTACTCGAGCGCGTATTGAACAACAAGAGTTAAATATTTTACGCGGCATTTTAACGTCGATAGATAAAAAGCAGTGATAACTGATAAAAAAACCCACTAATAAGTGGGCGTTTTTTTTAAGACTGGCTGATTGTAATAACCAAAAATTAGCCGCTTAATTTTTTTTGCGCCAAGTAGTACCATTTGCACCATCTTCAAGAACGATATTCATCGCATTTAATTTGTCTCGAGCTTCATCTGCTTGCACCCAATTCTTGCTCACTCTTGCTTCGTTGCGTTGTTTAATTAATGCTTCAATTAATGCACTATCAGCATCCTCTTTATTGTCACCTTGTAAAAACTTTACAGGATCTTGTTCCAATAGCCCCAGCACTGATGATAAATAACGTAATTCAGCAGCTAATTCATTAGCGAGTGGCATATTATTATCTGCTTTAGCTTTATTGATTTCGCGGGCAAGGTCAAAAAGAGTTGAATAGGCTTCAGGTGTATTAAAATCATCATTCATTGCGTCACAAAATTGGCGGTAATAGTTACTATCAGGTGTTGTGTGCGAATGAGCAGGATCGGTGTCTCGTAATGCAGTGTATAGCCGCTCTAGCGCTACTCTTGCTTGTTTTAGATTTTCTTCACTATAGTTTAATTGGCTTCGATAATGACCAGATAGTAAAAAATAACGTACTGTTTCGGCATCATAATGCGCTAATACATCACGAATAGTGAAAAAGTTATTGAGTGATTTTGACATTTTTTCTTGGTCTATCATGACCATGCCTGAATGCATCCAATAATTGACGTATTGCCCATCGTGTGCGCAAGTTGATTGGGCAATTTCATTTTCATGGTGTGGGAACATTAAATCTGAGCCACCACCATGAATATCAAAGTGATTGCCTAATTGGTAACTGTTCATCGCAGAACATTCAATATGCCAACCAGGACGGCCTTTTCCCCATGGAGAATCCCAACTTGGTTCGTTAGGTTTTGACATCTTCCATAATACAAAATCCATTGGATTACGTTTAACATCCACCACATCAACTCGGGCTCCTGCTTGAAGCTGTTCTAAATTTTGACGAGATAAAATACCATAATTTGGATCACTGTCTACCGAAAACATAACATCACCATTATCGGCAATATAAGCATGATTTTTTAAAATTAATTCTTCAACTAATTGAATGATTTGTGGCATGTGATGCGTCGCACGAGGTTCAAAATCAGGGCGTTTTATATTAAGTGCATCAAAATCTGCATACATTTCTTGTAGCATTCGATTAGTAAGTTGATCACAGGTTTCGCCGTTTTCGAGCGCACGTTTAATAATCTTGTCATCAACATCAGTAATATTGCGCACATAAGTTAAATCATAACCTAAAAAACGTAAATATCGCGTGATAACATCAAATGCCACAAACGTGCGTCCATGACCAATATGACAAAGATCATAAATAGTGACGCCACAGACATAGAGCCCGACTTTATTTGGAATAATTGGTTGAAAGGTTTCTTTTTCTCTAGTTAATGTGTTGAATATTTTTAACATTATAATCTACAAGTTAAATTTAATGGATTTTGTTAAATAATATAACAAAAATCGAGATATGGCGAAATTACTTATTATGAACTTTGTAAGGAAAAATAGACAAATTTAAAATAGTAAGCAATTTTTACCCTTAAATAAATCATTAATTAGTTACTCTGAGCATGTTCATTTATTGAAAAATACACTAAAGGATCAATGAATCTATTTCCATAACCTGAAAAATATTATGGTAAATCGGTTTTTTTATGTGATTAGAAGACTTATTTGAATCGTGTAAGCAAACATGCATATTTAAGTTATTCATCATCCATTTAATTCAAATATACGTTAAAAGATTTTATTTAATAAAAATGACAATTAAAATGAAGACTGGTTAATGATAGCCTAAATTAGGTGATAAAAAATAATCCTTACGCGCATTATTTAGTTATTATTTCAAACAAAGGCTAAAATAATTAATCTATAAAAGTGGAATTAAGAACGGCTGTTGTTTCTATTTAGAAGCGTCAAATTTCTTTTCAAGTTATTCAATATTAGAATAAGAGGGAGAAAGTGTCTGATAGTTTAAATTATAGGGTTATCTAAATTGGCGGTTTCCCGCCAATTTAGCATAAAAACAACTATTGTTTTAAATGGCGATAAATAAAAATAACCACAATCGCCCCAAGCACTGAAATTAACAAACTAGGGAAGTTAAATCCTGTCACACTACCCCAACCAAAGAAGGTGCTAATATATCCACCTACTAAGGCACCCGCAATGCCTAATAAAATCGTTTTTATCACCCCTACACTTCCTAAGGGCATAAAAAACTTCGCAATCCAGCCGGCAATTAATCCTAGAATTATCCAACTTATAATACCCATGATAATTTCCTTTTGTTATTGAACTTAGTTTTAGTTTACTCAGATTAAATAAAAAATCTAACAGGTGTTGATATTTAATGTAATAGCTTTAATCAATTAATTAAAAGTAAAAAACAATATTCAAAATAGATTAATAACTAATGTCAATCAATTTAACAATAGATGATTAACCTAAAAAATTACCTATATATGAGTGCAGTAGATAAAATATTACTAATTCATTAATAATTTATCTTTATATAACTCGTTATAATTAAAATTGATGGAATTTTGTTCTTATTTTTAACATAGGTTATGTATTAAAACAAGAAAATAATTATGAATAAGTAAAAAGGAGATTAAATCTCCCTTTTAATATTACTGTTCAAAAATTGTTTTATGCAGAATTTTAATAATTGCTTCTGCATCATTGCTTTTTGCCAAAAGGCAAAGATTGTGGGTGCTTGCTCCATAACAGCAAAGTCTAATAATAAAATCATCTAGTACACCAAAAACTTCTTTGGCTATACCCTGTGTTGTAGTTAAATTATTTCCAATAATAGCAATTAAAGCCAAGTCTTCTTCAACTGTTACATGGCAAACGGTTGACAGTTCATCAAATAGTTCTTTCGTTAACAAACTGCTACCGTTGGTATTAGTACCTGTGGTATCAATAGTTAATGCGATACTTACTTCAGATGTTGTCACTAAATCAACCGAAATATTATGTTTAGCTAATATTGTAAACACATTTGCTAGAAAGCCTTGTGCATGAAGCATATTTAGGCTAGTTAGCGTCAGCAAAGTTTGTTTGCGACGTAACGCCAACGCTCTAAATACAGGCAATTTAGATGTAATGCTATTAGTGTTGTAAACAATAGTTCCCCCTTCTTGCGGAGCTTTACTGGAACCGACAAAAACAGGAATATTACTACGTACGGCTGGAACCAGTGTTGCTGGGTGTAGCACTTTTGCGCCAAATGTTGCCATTTCTGTGGCTTCAGCAAACGATATCTCATCAATGCGCTTAGCGGCAGGGGTAATACGAGGATCGTTGGTATAAATCCCTGCAACATCTGTCCAAATATCAATTTGACTTGCATTTAATGCTTCACCTAATAAAGCTGCTGTATAATCGCTTCCACCACGACCTAACGTAGTGGTTTTACCAGAACTTTCACTACCAATAAAACCTTGTGTCACAATAACACTGCTATTATTTAGTGATTTTAAATGAGCACAACAAAGCTGTTTAATATCCTCAATTTTAGGCGTGGCTTTACCAAATTTATCATCGGTGCGCATCACTTTACGTACATCAAACCACATAGCATTTGTTTGCTTTTCTTTTAATATTTCGACAAACAGTTTTGATGACATAATTTCGCCATGACTTACAAGCTCATCTGTTAATGCCGGTGAAGTTGCTAAACTAGCGGCCTCAGACAAAGAAGCTATGTTAGCAATGATTTGGTCGATTTCGCTTCGTAGTTTAGGGTTTTCTGGCAATTGTTCTAAGATGCCGTATTGGATTGATTGAATTTTAGCAATATGTTGAGTGCGCACCTCAGCGTCACGTCCTTCAGCTAATGCAACTAGTAAATTTGTCACGCCAGCAGAAGCCGATAATACAACAACTTTTACGTTGGGATTAGCGATTACAATATTGGCACTATTTACCATTGCTGAATAATCGGCAACACTAGTACCGCCAAATTTAGCAATTACAAATGATGTTTCCATGAATTCCTCATATTAAAAATTTTTATTTTTAACAGAGTTAGAGCGGGAATGTCCTATTTACAATTAAAAAGCACAAACCGTGAAGCGCTCCACCTGTTAAGGTGACAACCCAAGGGATTCAGCCCTTGCAGTCGATTTGATTGCTTCTGGATTGGCAATCAAACCTCGGCATTACATCCCCTCAATCATTCATTAGTGGCTCCAGTTCCTAAAATGATTTACCTGAGTAATGCACCTCTTCGTTTTTGCAACTTCTGTTACGAAATCAGCGTTGTATAGCATTAACGATTTTATTAATTGTGTCAATAGGTTAAACTTTAAAATTTATTCGACCTGAATATAACGAAATTAAAAGCGCTATAATTCTCGCTCAAATAGTTCAATAATGGTTTGGTACAATTTTTTTACAGTATATTCTTTGGTTGGTGTACTAAAAATTGTATCATCGCCAGCAATTGAGCCCAAAATCCCCTCTGATTTACCGATAGAATCTAACAAACGAGCAATTAGTTGAGCAGCGCCTGGACTGGTTTTTATGACCACCATTGAACTATTGAAATCAATATCGAGGACTAAATTTTTTAATGGACTACTAGTTGTTGGTACACTTATTTCTGCAGGCAAACAATAGACCATTTCGGATTTTGCATTACGGGTTCTCACTGCGCCAAATTTGGTAAGCATGCGTGAGACTTTGGATTGATTGATATTATCAAAACCTTGTTCTTGCAACGCTTGGACGATTTCTACTTGCGAACTAAACTTCTCTTGGCGAAGCATCTCTTTAAATGTCTTAGTGAGATCGGTTGATTTCATAATGTTCCTTGTTTCTTTACTTGTTACTTTTTCTACTAATACATGCAGTTATAATACCGAGAATAAAACTGCGTACTATTCACGCTAGCTTACTCCACGATTTTTTAGATAGTATTAATAACCGTTATTTATATTGATAAATTATACATCTAACGCATAATTATCATATACATAATTATGCGTTAAATTTGCATAAAATTAAAGATTTGACTGAATTGCATCTTTAGGGCGAAAAGACTTGACTATATGATCATGGGTTTCGATATAAGGCCCGTCTAATAGTTGTATACAATAGGGGATACTAGCAAATATACCGTTAATAATGACATTGCCTTGATTATCTTTAACCCCCTCAAGCGTTTCTTTGATTGATTTTGGTCTGCCTGGTAGATTTATAATTAAGCATTTTTTACGAATAACACCAACTTGCCTAGATAAAATCGCAGTTGGCACAAAATGTAAACTGATTTGCCGCATTTGCTCACCATAACCAGGCATCACCCGATCGGCGATCGCTAATGTTGCATCAGGCGTTACATCTCTCATGGCAGGGCCAGTTCCACCCGTAGTTAAAATTAAATGGCAATGTAAATTATCAACCAGCTCGCATAATGTTTGTTCGATGATAGTTTGCTCATCAGGAATAATATAATTTTCGGTAATAAAAGGCGTTTTTAGTGTTGTTTGCAACCATGATATTAATGATGGAATACCTTCATCTTGGTAAACACCTCTTGAAGCTCTGTCAGATACTGAAATTAAGCCAATTTTAAACATAACACTTATTCCTTAAGCAATAATTAGATATACAGACACAATTGAATTCACTGTGTTAGTGACCACATTCAATAATATGCACCATAATATCGAAATGATAATTTATTTCTTTGGTATAAATAAAATTAAACCGTTCTTTACAATAAATTGATTATATTGTCGATTCATTTAACATGATATTATATCACTTAAATAGTAATTGATTCATTTAGGACATATTTATGCCATCAACTCCTGCACTTGAGTTAATCTCGCTGAAAAAAGTTTACAAAAATGGTATAGAAGCATTAAAAGGTATCGATTTAACTGTACAGGCGGGTGATTTTTATGCCTTATTAGGACCAAATGGTGCTGGTAAATCGACAACTATCGGTATTATCAGTTCATTAGTAACTAAAACATCGGGAAAAGTGAAAATTTTTGGTTACGACTTAGATAACGACATAGTAAACGCCAAAAGGCAATTAGGGCTTGTGCCACAAGAGTTTAACTTTAATCCATTTGAAGAAGTTCTACAAATAGTCACTAATCAAGGTGGTTATTATGGATTACCCCGAAAACTTGCATTAGAGCACGCTGAAAAATATTTACGAATTTTAGATTTATGGGATAAACGCCATAGCCGAGCCAATATGTTATCAGGCGGTATGAAAAGACGATTAATGATAGCAAGAGCGCTTGTGCATGAACCCAAATTGTTGATTCTTGATGAACCAACCGCAGGCGTTGATATTGAACTACGTCGCTCTATGTGGGATTTTTTGCGCGTTATCAATCGTCAAGGTATCACAATTATTTTAACTACTCATTATTTAGAAGAAGCTGAAATGCTATGCCGTAATATTGGTATTATTCAACGAGGCCAATTGATAGCAAACTCGTCAATGCGCGATCTACTGGCAAAAAGCCAATCTGAAACAATTATTATTGATTACGTGCCAACCTCTAAACCGATTGAATTACATGGCTATAATTATTCTGATATTGAAATGGGCATGTTAGAAGTGAAAGTAGATAAACAACTTGGATTAAACCAATTATTTGAGCAACTCAATCAGCAAAATATTAAAGTGATCAGCGTACGAAATAAAGCGAATCGTTTAGAAGAGCTATTTGTTGATCTGTTACATAATGATACAAAACAAAAAGGTAGCATTGATGAATAATTTATATTGGATTGCCTTAAAAAGTATTTGGCGTAAAGAAGTGACACGATTTTTAAGAATTTGGGTTCAAACGCTAATTCCGCCGGTTATTACAATGTCTCTTTATTTTATCATCTTTGGTAATTTAATTGGCTCTCGTGTTGGTGACATGGGGGGATTTAGCTATATGGCATTTATTGTGCCGGGATTAATCATGATGTCAGTCATTACCAATTCTTATACCAATGTTTGTTCATCCTTTTTTAGCGCTAAATTTCAACATAACATTGAAGAGTTATTGGTAGCACCTGTACCAACGCATATTCTTATTTTGGGATATGTGGGAGGGGGTGTGATGCGAGGTATTTTAACTGGTATTTTAGTTACTATAGTGTCACTATTTTTTGTTCGTTATGAGGTGCATTCTTGGTTATTTGTTGTTTGCACATTACTATTAACTTCAATTTTGTTTTCATTAGCCGGTTTATTAAATGCCGTGTTTGCCAAAACTTTTGACGATATAAGCATTATTCCTACATTCGTATTAACACCATTAACATACCTTGGTGGCGTTTTTTATTCGATTACTATGTTGCCAACCTTTTGGCAATGGATATCCAAAGTTAACCCAATAGTTTATATGATTAACGGTTTTCGTTATGGATTTTTAGGAGTGACAGACGTATCGTTATCAATTACCTTCTCGATGCTAATTTTGTTTGTTACTGTGCTTTATGTAATTGCATGGAAGCTTATTGAAAGTGGTCGTGGACTAAGAAGCTAATAAGAGTTAGAAGGTTAGGTTTTGAGTAGTCGCCGATATTTTATCGGCGGAATCAATCATTATTGTGCATCAGCAACATTGTGCATCAGCAACGGCTTGTTTAGCCATCTCGGTAATTTTAGCAAAATCACCTTTTGCAATTGCATCAGTTGGAATAAACCAAGTACCGCCCACGCAAAGCACATTATCAAGAGCAAGATAATCACGGTAGTTTTTCGGATTTACTCCTCCTGTTGGGCAAAATTTCATATATCCGCAGGGACCAGCAAAAGCTTTTAATGCAGCAACACCACCATTGACTTCAGCAGGGAAAAATTTTAATGCAGTGAGACCATATTCTTGTGCAGTTAACAACTCAGAAATAGTTGCAATACCAGGAATAACAGGTACTGAACCTTCAACCGCCGCTTTTAAAATAGCATCAGTAATACCTGGTGTTATCACAAATTGAACGCCAGCTTCGGTAACCTGTTTTAGTTGCGCAACACTTGTTACTGTTCCTGCACCAACCACCGCTTCAGGCACTTCTTGAATAATTTTCTTTATTGCATCAATTGCACAAGCAGTTCTTAATGTAACTTCAAGTACTTTTACTCCGCCAGCAATTAGCGCTTTAGCTAGTGGTACCGCATCTTCTAAACGCTCAATAACAATAACGGGAATAACAGGACCTAATGTTAAAATTTCTTCAGCACTTCTTTTCCAATTTTTCATTTATTTTTACCCATACCTTATTGATTCTTTTATATAGAAATAATCCCTAATAAATAGGGATTATTTTGTTACTCATAAATGCCTAATTTCTTTTCTAAATAATGAATGTTTGTGCCGCCTTTTTGGAAACCTTTATCATTCATAATATCAATATGAAGATCAATATTGGTTTTAATGCCATCAATAACCAGTTCAGCTAATGCATTTTTCATACGGGCAATAGCAACTTCACGGGTTTCACCATAAGCAATTAATTTACCAATCATTGAATCATAATAAGGAGGAACAGTATAACCAGCATAAATATGCGATTCCCAACGAATACCAAAACCGCCAGGAGCATGAAAACGGGTAATTTTCCCTGGTGAAGGCATAAACGTTTTTGGATCCTCGGCATTAATTCGGCATTCAATTGCGTGGCCTTTAATTTCAATATCACTTTGTTTAATTGATAGAGGATTGCCTGCGGCGATTGAAATTTGCTCTCTGATTAAGTCAACACCGGTTACCATTTCAGTAACAGGATGTTCTACTTGAATACGGGTGTTCATTTCAATGAAATAAAATTCGCCATTCTCAAACAAGAATTCAAATGTACCAGCACCACGGTAACCGATCTCAATACATGCATTAACGCAACGCTCACCAATAAATTGACGCATTTTAGGGGTAATACCAAGCGCAGGGGCTTCTTCCACAACCTTTTGATGGCGTCTTTGCATTGAGCAATCACGCTCACCTAAATAAACGGCATGGCCTTGGCCATCAGAAAGGACTTGGATTTCGATATGGCGTGGATTTTCTAAAAATTTTTCCATGTAAACCATATCATTATTAAACGCTGTTTTGGCTTCTAGCTTGGTCATATTAATTGATTGTTCAAGATCCTTCTCTTCACGAACAATACGCATACCACGACCACCGCCGCCACCAGAGGCTTTAATAATAACAGGATAGCCGATTTGTTTAGCGATTTGTTTATTGGTTTCAATATCACCACCTAACGGACCATCTGAACCAGGAACACAAGGTACACCAGCTTTTTTCATCGCATGAATTGCAGAGACTTTATCCCCCATTAGGCGAATAGTATCAGGTTTTGGACCAATAAAAATAAAGCCTGAACGTTCAACTTGTTCAGCAAAATCTGCATTCTCAGATAAAAAACCATATCCAGGATGGATAGCTGCTGCGCAAGTGACTTCTGCAGCTGAAATTAATGCGGGAACATTAAGATAGCTTTTTGCTGAAGCAGCTGAACCAATACAGACTGTCTCATCTGCTAGTAATACATGTTTTAAATCTTTATCTGCCGTCGAATGAACAGCGACAGTTTTAATTCCAAGTTCTTTAGATGCTCGTAATATACGTAGAGCTATTTCTCCACGGTTCGCAATAAGAATTTTATCAAGCATATTCAATCTCTTAATCGTATAGTCAATAATAAATTCAGATTATTCAATAATGAATAGTGGCTGATCAAATTCAACTGGTTGACCATTTTCAACCAAGATGGCTTTTATTGTACCAGCTTTTTCTGATTCAATCTGGTTCATCATTTTCATCGCTTCGACGATGCAAAGCACATCACCAACATTTACTGTTTGACCAACTTCAACAAAAGCTTTTGATTCTGGACTTGGTGTACGATAAAAAGTTCCAACCATAGGGGATTTAATTGTTGTACCATCAGTTGCAACAGCATCTGTTACAACTTCGGCTTGAACTGTTGGAGCCACAACGACAGGAGCTGGTTGAGGAATTTGAATATTTTGTACTGGCGCCGAATAGTTTGTGGTAGGAGCAGAACGACTGATTCGAACCGACTCTTCACCTTCAGAAATTTCAAGTTCAGAAATACCTGACTCTTCAACTAATTCAATTAATTTTTTAATTTTGCGTATATCCATGAATTACACCGTGTTTATTTGATATAAGTAACAATTATTTTTACTGCATCCTCGCCATTGACAAAAAGAGTCTTTCGCCAATAACAAGGTTGTAACTCAACATTAACGCGGAAGAATACACTGTAAAACAGAATTTGTCATTATATATCTCCTTTACAAACACATGTTATACTATTTTCTAGGTATTATTTTATAATTGCGATACAATAGCCAACGTTAGTTATTATTGGGGTTAGCCGTGGTTTAGAAGAATTAAATGGCACTCTATTTAGCTTGGATAAAGCTGAAAATAGATATTTTTTGATTCCATGGTTTGCTTTTAAACACGAAAATATACTTAAACAAGATTCATTCTAGGAAGAGTTTTTATTATGTTCAAAAAAGTTCGCGGCTTGTTTTCAAATGATTTATCCATCGATTTAGGTACAGCAAACACACTTATTTATGTAAAAGGGCAAGGCATTGTATTAAACGAACCTTCAGTGGTAGCGATACGCCAAGATCATCGCACAGGCACACCGAAAAGCGTTGCCGCTGTTGGACAAGCTGCGAAACAGATGTTAGGGCGAACGCCTGGTAATATTGCAGCTATAAGACCAATGAAAGATGGTGTTATTGCTGATTTTTCAGTCACTGAAAAAATGTTGCAGTATTTTATTCGCCAAGTACATAGCCATAGTTTTTTAAGACCAAGCCCACGAGTCCTTGTTTGTGTTCCTGTCGGCGCGACACAAGTTGAGCGCCGTGCAATTCGTGAGTCAGCACTAGGTGCGGGGGCCCGTGAAGTATATTTAATTGAAGAGCCAATGGCTGCGGCTATTGGTGCGGATTTACCAGTCTCTGCACCAACAGGTTCAATGGTCGTTGATATTGGTGGTGGAACTACTGAAGTAGCAGTCATTTCATTAAATGGTGTGGTTTATTCGGCATCGGCACGCATCGGTGGCGACCGATTTGATGAGGCGATTATTAACTATGTTCGCCGTAATTATGGTGCATTAATTGGTGAAGCTACTGCCGAAAAAATCAAACATTTTATAGGTAGTGCCTACCCTGGTGATGAAGTACTTGAAATTGAAGTACGTGGACGTAACCTTGCTGAAGGTGTACCACGTAGCTTTACTTTAAACTCTAATGAAATTTTAGAGGCATTACAAGAACCATTAAGTGGTATTGTAAGTGCCGTTAAAGTTGCATTAGAGCAGTGTCCTCCTGAGCTTGCTTCTGACATTTCAGAACATGGCATGGTTTTAACCGGTGGAGGTGCTTTATTGCGTAACATCGATAAATTATTATCAGCAGAAACTGGTATTCATGTTGTTGTAGCAGAAGACCCACTAACATGTGTTGCTAGAGGGGGCGGCAGAGCATTAGATATGGTAGACATGCATGGTGGAGATCTCTTTAGTGAAGAGTAATTGTTAATTATCTTCATGTTAATGAAATAATTAGTCAGTAAACAACTCATATTTTCTACCGCCGACATTGTCGGCGGAACCATTTCTTAACATAAGTAGATCTCAAGTATAAAACAGGTAAGTACTGAACAATGAAATTACTTTTTTCTAAACGTTCGCCTCTCAGTGTACAATTATTTACTTCTCTGGCGCTTGCATTGATCCTAATTGTATTAGATATCAATTATCGCCCATTTAAAGAGATTCGCTACTATTTAGATACCATTATTTCGCCCTTATATTATGTTTCAGATGCACCAAAGTCGTCGTTTGATTCGCTTTATGAAATGTCTAAAACGCGAGAAGCCTTAATAGATGAAAATGCAAAATTGCATGAAACCTTATTACAACAAAAAAATGATCTATTATTACTTGACCATTTAAAACATGAAAATGCAAGACTTCGTGAATTGCTAGGCTCTCCTTTAAGGCATGATGAACATAAGATGGCTGCGCAAGTATTACTTACAGATACCAATCCTTATGTTTATCAATTTGTTGTCAATAAAGGCAAACAAGATGGTGTTTATGTTGGGCAGCCTGTTGTAGATGAAAAAGGCATTATTGGACAAATTTATGAAACGGCTCAATCAACCAGCCGTGCAATTTTAGTGTGCGATTATCAACATGCAATACCTGTTCAGGTGCAAAGAAATGATATTGGTATGATCGCTGTGGGTAACGGATGTAGTAATGATTTAATATTAGAATTTATGCCTAATAACGTGGACATAAAAGTAGGTGATGTTTTAGTTACTTCTGGGCTGGATGGACGATTCCCTGAAGGTTATCCTGTTGCGATAGTCAGCTCAGTAAAACTAGATCTTACAGATTCAACGCCTATTATTTCAGCAACACCAACAGCTGATTTAAAACGCTTACGTTATTTATTGTTATTAGGGGAAAATCAAGGAGTGAAACATGAGGGAACGTAATCGAATATTGATTATTTGGATAACGTTATTTATTGGCTTATGTTTGCAAATTATACCGTGGTCACCAGAATATAATATATTTAAACCACATTTGCTGCTCCTTATTTTTGCTTATTGGTTAATTGCACTTCCACATCGAGTTGGGATTGGAACCGCTTTTGTATTTGGAGCATTGATAGATCTATGCACAGGCTCGATTTTGGGAAGCCATGCTTTTATTTATTCATGTATTGCTTATTTACTTGTTTTTAAATTCCAATTGATACGCAATTTAGCTTTGTGGCAACAATCGTTTATTATTTTTGGGGTATCAGTATGTTATAATTTACTGGTATTTTTACTCCAAGTCAGTATCTATCATACTATAACGATATCACCATTAATTTTGCTATCAAGTTGTATTGATGGCTTATTATGGATTGTCATCTATCTATTTTTGCGGCTAATAAGACGAAACTTTGCTATCAATTAAAAAGGAATCTTATGTCTGTTGAATTATTAATGAATATAACACCGTCTGAAACTCGCGTCGCTTATATTGAAGATGGCGTACTACAAGAAATTCATGTTGATCGTGAATCTAGACGAGGTATTGTTGGCAACATCTATAAAGGTAAAGTAATCCGTATATTACCTGGAATGCAGGCGGCTTTTGTGGACATTGGGCTTGAAAAAGCGGCTTTTTTACATGCATCAGATATTATGCCTCATACTGAGTGTGTATCTGATACTGAACAAGAACAATTTCAAGTAAAAGATATCTCTGAACTTGTCCGCCAAGGGCAAGATTTAATGGTACAAGTAGTTAAAGATCCTCTAGGCACTAAAGGCGCTAGGCTGACAACCGATATAACTTTACCATCGCGTTATTTAGTATTAATGCCTGGGCCAAATTCTGCACATGTGGCCACTTCACAACGCATAGAAAGTGAACAAGAGCGCGAAAGGCTAAAAAGTATTGTCGAGCAATATGTCACTAACGAAGGCGGATTTATTGTTAGAACCGCAGCAGAAGGCGCAAATGCCTATGAATTAGAACAAGATGCCAATTTTCTAAAACGACTTTGGGCTAAAATTCAACAGCGTATGGCGCGCCCAGTAAGTAAAAATCTAATATATGGTGAATTAGCATTATCACAACGTGTGTTGCGTGATTTTGTTGGCGCGCCAATTGAACGGATCTTGGTGGATTCAAAGTTAACGTATGATTTATTAATTGAATTCACACAAGAATTTATGCCCGAAGTGACCAGTAAATTATCGCATTATCGTGGTAATATTCCCATTTTCGATCTTTATGATACCGAAAACGAGATCCAAAGAGCATTAGATCGTAAAGTCAAATTGAAATCTGGCGGGTATTTGATTATTGATCAAACTGAAGCTATGACAACCATTGATATCAATACTGGCGCATTTGTAGGTCATCGAAATTTAGAAGAAACGATTTTTAATACCAATATTGAGGCAACAATTGCGATTGCTCGCCAATTGCGTTTACGTAATTTAGGTGGCATTATTATTATTGATTTTATTGATATGCAAGAAGACCTGCATCGTGAACGGGTGTTACAATCACTCCATGATTCTTTATCTAAAGATCGAGCAAGAACTACCGTTAATTTATTTTCGAGTTTAGGTTTAGTCGAAATGACACGCAAGCGAACACGCGAAAGTATCGGGCATATTTTGTGCGAACAGTGCCCTGCTTGCAAAGGACGAGGCATGGTCAAATCAGTAGAAACTATTTGTAACGAAATTTTGCGTGAAATCGTTCGTGTGTATAAAGCGCATCACTCGGAGTATTTTTTAGTTTATGCTTCAGCTGCCGTAGCTAACGCGTTAACTAATGATGAATCGCACGCTTTAGCTGAAGTTGAAATCTTTGTGGGTAAACGCGTCGAAGTGAAAGTTGAACCGCTTTATATTCAAGAACAATACGATGTTGTATTAATGTAATCAAAACTATTTTGTAGAAAAGAGTTTCAGAAAACGATACGTTAAGAAGAAGAGTGATGAAAGCTAAAAAGCCATTATAATTGGATATCTATAATCAATTATAAACAAGCTCGCATCCACATTTAAAAATTAAGGAATTTATGATACTAAATCAAGTGAGTGAACAATTACTCAATCCAAATAATCTAAACCAACAAGATCTTTTACATCTGCTTGATATGCTTAGCGCAAGGCAAATTGATTTTGGTGATTTGTATTTCTTATCGGGTTACTATGAAAGTTGGTTACTTGAAGATGGTATTATAAAAAATGCCTCATTTCACCGTGATCAAGGAGTTGGCGTTAGGGCTATTGCCGGTGAAAAAACGGGGTTTGCATATACAGATCAACTTTCGTTAGCACGTTTAGAACAAAGTGTATTAGCAGCAAATTCAATAACTAAATTACAAACACCTATAGTAGTAACTCCGTTTAAGTCTACGCAAACAGTGCCAATATACCCTTCAATCAACCCAATCAATTCGTTTTCTCAAGAGCAGAAAATTGCATTGTTGCAAAAAGTTGACAAATTGGCGCGCTCAATTGACCCAAGAGTTATCGAAGTATCATGCAGTTTAACAGGGAGCTACGAAGATATTTTAATCGCAACGACTGATGGTACATTACGTGCTGACATTCGGCCTTTGGCTCGATTATCTGTTTCTGTGCTAGTTGAACAATCAGGTAAACGCGAACGAGGAAGTAGCGGTGGTGGTGGGCGATTTGGTTATGAATATTTTTTAACCATTAACCCTAAAACGACAGAAAGTTATGTTGATAGCTACACTCGAGAAGCGGTACGCCTAGCACTTGTTGCTCTTTCAGCCAAAGCAGCGCCAGCAGGAACAATGCCCGTTGTTTTAGGTGCTGGTTGGCCTGGTGTATTGTTACATGAAGCGGTAGGGCATGGCTTGGAAGGTGACTTTAACCGCAAAAACACCTCGGTTTTTTCAGGAAAAATAGGTGAACAAGTTACCTCAGAATTGTGTACTATTGTTGATGATGGCACTATCGAAAATCGACGAGGGTCACTCTCTATTGATGATGAAGGAACGCCTAGCCAAAAAACAGTGCTTATTGAAAATGGCATTTTAAAGGGCTATATGTTCGATAAACTCAACGCAAAATTGATGAATACATACTCAACTGGTAATGGACGTCGTGAAGGGTATGCGTGTTTACCGATGCCAAGAATGACAAATACCTATATGTTAGCTGGCAATTCTTCCTTTGACGATATTATTAGCAGTGTTGATTATGGGCTATATGCCCCTAATTTTGCGGGAGGACAGGTAGATATTACCTCTGGTAAGTTTGTCTTTTCAACCTCAGAAGCCTATTTGATTGAAAAAGGCAAAATAACAACACCAGTAAAAGGTGCAACACTAATTGGTTCTGGCATTGAAACAATGCAACAGGTGTCAATGGTTGGTAATGACCTTGAATTAGATTCTGGTGTTGGCGTTTGTGGTAAAGCAGGACAGAGCATTCCTGTTGGGGTCGGACAACCTACATTAAAAGTGAATAATTTAACCGTTGGTGGTACCATTAGCCAATAAAAATAATATGAGGATGGGATATTAAAATAAATGGAAACCATAATTACACTTTACCAAGCATTTGTTAACATGGATATAGCAACACTTTCAAATCCTAATGTGCTATGGACGCTATATGGTATGTTATTTGTTATTATTCTTTTAGAAAATGGCGTATTACCCGCAGCTTTTTTACCCGGTGATAGCTTATTATTTCTAACTGGTGTGTTAATTAGTCAAAATGTATTCCATTTTGGTTTAATCAACCTTATTTTAATTTCTGGCGCAGCATTTGGAACGTGGTTAGGTTATGCGCAAGGACTGTGGCTTGGCAATACTAAGCTAGTGCAAAATTGGATGGCTCATATTCCTGAAAAATACCATCATAAATCTGAAGTATTATTCCATAAGTACGGATTACAGGCTCTATTTATTGGACGATTTATTGCTTTCGTACGTACATTGTTACCGATGATGGCAGGGTTGTCAGGGCTACATAGCCGAAAATTCCATATTTATAATTGGATTAGTGCAACATTATGGATTGCCTTAATTGTGACATTAGGCTATCTATTTGGGTTATCGCCTATTTTCAAAACTTATGAAAAGCAAATTATGTCGCTATTAATGCTGATCCCAGTGTTCTTATTAGTAATCGGCTTGCTTTTTTCGATTTGGCTAGTATTAAAACGTTGGTTAGCCCAGAAGAATAAATTAAAAAATTCGACCAAAAAATAGTATTAATGAGCAAAGTTAAGAAAAATTGAAATTAACCGATAAGCCGGGTTCTGTCGTGGACAATCATTCCTCTAGGCTAATACTCACGTATTAGCTCAAGCAGTCTACCCGGATTCAACGCGGGCCGCGCCAAAGAATCCCTATTTGACCTTGCTCCGAGTGGAGTTTACCATGCCACAACTGTTACCAATTGCGCGGTGTGCTCTTACCACACCCTTTCACCCTTACCTGATCTTATTAATAAGCCATCGGCGGTTTGCTCTCTGTTGCACTTGTCGTAAACTTTTGCTCTCGCAAAAGCCCCCCAGGCGTTACCTGGCACTCTGCCCTATGGAGCCCGGACTTTCCTCCCCTTTGTTTGTCTCCTTTAATAAAGGACTACAACAAAGCAGCGATTGTCTGGTTAATTTCGTTAACAAGTATAACGTAATGTAAAGTTTTGTCCAGTATTGCATGTTTTATAAGTTATTTATCAAGGTAAACATGGCCAATATTTTGGCAAGGATCAAGAAATATCGTCAATAATATTTCCATATCCATAAAATCCATTTCTACTTTAACTCGCCGTTATTAATGATGTTAATATTATTATAGATTATAGTTGTTAGCCACTTCTAGAACGGCTAAAGCTTAAAGCTGTAGCAATCCCCAATGGCGCTACCTTGAGCACCAAACTGGCGTAAATTCTGATCGACAGCGTTCATCGATTGCCAATGATTTTCACACCAATCTGGCGCAAGCAGGGTTGGTTTTCTCGCATTAGCTGAAATACGATGATATAAAATATTTGCTGGTGTTTGACGAATAATATCGCCAGCAATATCGACATATTGTGCTAAAGACAAAACCTCAAGGCGACCTGCCCGCCACGATTTTGCCATAATGCTACCATCCACAATATGCAAAGGGTGTAACTTTAAGCCGTCAACACCACTATTTAACACTTGTTCTAAAGTTATTAAGTTATCTTGTTTGGTTTCTTTAGGTAACCCAATAATTAAGTGAGTGCACACTTTAATGCCAAGTTTACGCGCTTTTTGTACGGTTTGATGATAATCGTGAAAAGTATGCCCACGATTTATATCATGTAAGGTTTTATCGTGAGCAGTTTGTAAGCCCAACTCTAACCAAACTTCAAAACCTTGAGCTTGATAACTAGCAAGCAAATCAAGCGCTTCACTGGGTACACAATCTGGGCGAGTACCAACACAAAGCCCAACAATATCAGTACTATTTAGCGCTTGCTCGTACATATTTTTTAGTATGGCAACTTCGGCATAAGTGCTAGTATAAGCTTGAAAATAAGCAAGATAGCGCTTGGATTTTTTCATTTGATGAGCTTGTGATACCAATTGATCAGCAATTGATTTCACTTGAATAGATTCATCAATAATTGAAGCCACATTACAAAAAGTGCATCCCCCCATGCCAATAGTGCCATCACGATTTGGACAACTAAACCCACCATGCAAGGTGAGTTTATAGATTTTTTCCCCATATCGGCGCTGAAGATCGGAACCAAAGGTATTAACGACTAGATGAAGTTGCATAATAGACCAGAAATAAAATTTTGCTTATTTTACGAAGTTAGTTGCTTTACTTCAAGCAACGTTATGTTTGAGGATGATAGTTTTAAAATAAAAAATCATATACTTTAATAACGTAATAATATTAACTAAATAATTCGACAATTAAAATACTTTTTTAATTTAGACTAAGGCGTAGCTTGAATGTTATTAATAGGGTTTGTTAAGAATTTTTTGTTGGTTAAACCAAAGTAAGCTATTGATTTTATTAAAAATAAAAACTTCAATAAAATCAATAGCTTTTCTGACTGATTTTTGTTCTTCTTTTATTAAAATCAGCTATTTTTGCACCTTGCTTATCAACAAGTATATAATACCCCTTTCAAACTTGAGGCAACCTGCATGCAACTAGCATTTTGTATCTATAAATATTTTCCTTTTGGTGGCTTACAACGTGATTTTTTGCAAATAGCTAGGGCTTGTCAAGCTCGTGGCCACCACGTCCGGATCTATGTAATGGCATGGCAAGGTGATAAGCCTGCTGGATTTGATATTATCTTGGTTCCAAAAAAAGGCTTATCTAACCATAATCGTAATCAATCTTATTACCATTGGGTAAAAGCTCATTTGCAAGTAAACCCCGTCGATTATGTAGTTGGATTTAATAAAATGCCTAACTTAGATGTCTATTTTGCGGGCGATACCTGTTATGCAGATAAAGTGACCCATAAAGGCTTTTTATATAAGTTATCAAAACGCTGTAAACACTATTTAGCCTTTGAAGATGCGGTGTTTAATCAACATAGCCAAACTAAAGTGATGCTTTTAACTAAGCAGCAAATCGCTGACTTTGTTAAATATTATCATACTGATCTATCAAGGTTTTATCTGTTACCGCCTGGCATTGCTCAAGATCGCCAATATAATGCTGAGTCGATCGCTAAAGGCAAGCAATTTAGGCAAACCAATCAAATTGATGAACACAGTTTTGTGATTGTGCAAATTGGCTCGGATTTTAAACGCAAAGGCGTTGATCGTTCACTAACCGCCATTGCGACTTTACCCTATGAACTAAAGCAAAAAGTTACTTTTTTAGTGGTAGGACAAGACAAACCAGAAGCCTATCAAAAACAAGCAAAACAACTGGGGATTGATCAGCAAGTCCGTTTTTTAGCGGGCCGTGATGACATTGCCGATATTTTATTTTCAGCTAATTTACTATTGCATCCAGCAAGGCAAGAAGCTGCTGGTATGGTTTTAGTCGAAGGATTAGCTGCTGGTGTCCCCGTTATTGTATCGGGTGTTTCGGGATATGCTTATCACATACACGATGCCAAGGCTGGTGTGGTTCTTGCTGAGCCTTTTGTACAATCGGATCTCAATCAGGCCGTTAAAAATGCTATCACTAATCACGATCAATTATTAACATGGCATCATAATGCGATTAACTACGGGAAAACGGCTGATCTATACGATTTAGCCACTCGCGCCACCGATATTATTTTAGGTTGTAACGATGATGAATGAAATAAAACTCAAATCGCCTTTTCAGCAATTATGGACAGGTAAAGATCCCTTTGCAGAAATCGAGTTAATCTCGGGTAAAGTATATCGTGCTGTTAAGCAACGTAAAACGCTAAATTTTGAGCTTGAGGGTGAATCTTATTTTATTAAAATTCATCGGGGTACAACGATTAAAGAGATTATTAAAAACCTCATATCGTTACGTCTACCCGTGTTAGATGCCAAGCAAGAATGGGATGCCATTCATCGTTTAGCGCAAGCTGGCGTTAATACTATGGATGGGCGAGCATTTGGCCGTAAAGGTTTAAATCCACTAACACGCCATTCGTTTATTATTACCAAAGATCTTAATCCAACAATTAGTTTAGAAGATTTTACCAAGCCATGGCTCACTCAGCCACCTAGCTATCATTTAAAGCGTTCTTTAATTATTTATTTAGCGAAAATGGTGGCAAAAATGCACGCTTCGGGGGTTAATCATCGTGATTGTTATTTGTGTCATTTTTTGTTGGATTTACCCTTATTTGAAAATAAACAACAAATTAAATTATCGGTTATTGATTTGCACCGAGCACAAACTCGCAATAAAGTACCAACCCGTTGGCGAGATAAAGATCTTATTGGGCTGTATTTTTCGTCGACTAAAATTGGCTTGACTAACCGCGATATTCTTTTATTTTTAAAAGTTTATTTTGATAAATCGTTAAAAACCATTTTGCAAGAACAACAACCACTAATTAACAGTGCACACAAAAAATCGGAGCGAATTCGTAAGCGAACCGAAAAATACCATCTTTAAATAAGGATTGCTATGTTTATTGAACAAATTGATATTTGTGGGTTTAAAGGTATCAGCCAGCTATCGTTAAAATTCAATGCAAGTTCTAGCGTACTAATAGGCGAAAACCGTTGGGGGCGATCAAGTTTAATTAGCGCTTTACAACTGTTATCACTCAATAATAAGTTTTATCAATTTGTTGATTCTGATTTTTATCATGACCAACACGACGGTAATGTCGATAATATCACCATTACCGTCACTTATTGCCAATCGCATTTAAATGAGTTAAACCATAAAGATTATCAGCCATTACGCGCTGTTGCCTATCTATCAACACAAGATAACCTGCATCGCATTACTTATCAAATTTCGGCTAATAAACAAAACAATCAAATTATCACACAACATAAATTGCTCAATTTACAAGGCAAACCATGTAATATTGAAAATGAAAGATCGTTAATTGCACTTTTAATCAGCCTAAATCCAGTTATGGCGCTTAAAAATGCTATGGATCAAGCCCAATTACCTATTACTAATCAGCCACAATCTGAAAAAAACATTGAGCAACTTTCCTGCCAATTAAAAGCACATTGCGCCAAATTAACGCAAGATGAATTAGCTCGGGGTCTGCAAGCTGCACGCTCATTATTAGAATATTACTTTGCCGATCAAACACACCGCTATCATTATAAGCAATCCCCACTAAAAAGCTCGCCAAGCGCAGAGGATTGGAACGTTTTAGAACAAATTAATGATATATTAGACAGTTTTGATAATGATTATTTACGGACGGTATTTTTAGGCATTTTTGGATCGATTATTGATGCTAAAGGCGATTATTCACTTTTACAAAGTTCAATGCCGATTTTAATTTTACAAGAGCCTGAAAGTTCGCTACACCCCATCATTTTATCTGTCGCATTTCGGTTACTAAAAAACTTCCCTACACAAAAAATTATTACCTCAAACTCAAGTGATTTAGTCTCATTATTTCCATTAGAAAGTCTTTACCGATTAATTCGCTTGCCTGATAAAATTGTCGCAAAACATATTACTGCTACATCATTAAGTATGAGTGATAGTCGCCGTATTGTGTTTCATATTCTTTATCGACGCTCTAGTGCATTATTTGCTCGTTGTTGGCTATTAGTTGAAGGTGAAACCGAAGTTTGGTTATTACGTGAATTAGCAAAGCAAAGTGGTTATCATTTGAGCTCTGAAGGCGTTCAGCTAATTGAGTTTGCACAATGTGGGTTAAAACCACTGATAAAATATGCCAATAAAATGGGAATTCATTGGTATGTTATTACTGATGGCGATATGGCGGGTAAAAAATATGAAGATACCGTCAAATCACTGGGCGGTGAAGATAAAGATCCTAATGACTACTTAACCGTTTTACCCGCTCGTGATATTGAAAATTTTTTATTTAAACATGGATTTAGTCATGTTTATAAACTTGCTGCTTACAACACAACACAGCATATCGATCTACCTGTACATCAAATTATTCAAAAAGCCATCCATAAAAGCTCAAAGCCAGATCTCGCTATTGCTATTTGTGATGATGCAAAAGCACGGGGAATAACTGCCATCCCACGCTTGCTCACTGACACCTTTGCCAAAATCATTAAAGCATCTAAAAATGGGCTTTAAACTATCTGAAAAACGATATCAGGAAAGTAACGCTATTCCGCCAACAGACATTGGCGGAATGAAATGAAAATTAAACCTATTTAGTGATTCGCTTATATTTAGCACGTTTAGGCTCTAATGCCTCAGCGCCGAGTGTACGTTTTTTCCATTCTTCGTATTCAGTAAAATTACCTTCAAAGAATTCAACATGTCCTTCGTCCTGATAATCCAAAATGTGAGTCGCAATGCGATCAAGGAACCAGCGATCGTGTGAAATAACTAATGCACACCCCGGAAATTCTAACAGAGCATTTTCAAGTGCACGCAATGTTTCAACATCTAAATCATTGGTCGGCTCATCAAGCAGCAAAACATTGCCACCCACTTGCAATAATTTGGCTAAATGTACGCGCCCTCTTTCACCACCTGAAAGTTCACCAACACGTTTTTGCTGATCTACCCCCTTAAAGTTAAAACGACCAACATAAGCCCGACTAGGAATTTCAAAATTGCCGATACGCATAATATCTTGACCGTTTGAGATTTCATCCCAAACCGTTTTTTTATCATCCATATTATCGCGGAACTGATCAACCGAAGCTAACTGCACGGTTTCACCTAAAGTAATGGTTCCTGAATCAGGTTGTTCTTTACCTGATAGCATCCTAAATAGTGTTGATTTCCCAGCTCCATTTGGACCTATAATACCAACAATTGCCCCCTTGGGAATGCTAAAAGACAGATTATCAATCAGTACCCGATCGCCATAAGATTTAGTTAAATTATTAACCTCGATCACTTTATCCCCTAAACGTTGCCCAGGTGGAATAAACAATTCATTCGTTTCATTACGTTTTTGGTAATCGTTGCTATTAAGTTCTTCAAACCTTGCTAAACGAGCTTTACTTTTGGCTTGACGGCCTTTTGGATTTTGTCTAACCCACTCAAGCTCTTTTTCAATCGATTTTCGGCGAGCCGATTCCGTTGAGGCTTCTTGTGCTAAACGCTGATCTTTCTGTTCAAGCCAAGATGAGTAGTTACCTTCCCATGGAATACCCTCACCACGGTCAAGTTCTAAAATCCAACCTGCCACATTATCTAAAAAGTAACGGTCATGAGTAACGGCCACAACAGTACCTTCGTAATCATGTAAAAATCGCTCTAGCCATGCAACCGATTCAGCATCTAAATGGTTGGTTGGTTCGTCAATTAATAACATATCAGGTCTTTCAAGTAACAACTGACAAATTGCCACTCGACGGCGTTCACCACCAGATAATGTTTCAATTTTGGCATCCCAAGCAGGTAAGCGTAATGCATCGGCTGCCCGCTCTAATTGATTATCAAGGTTATGGGCATCTTGCGCTTGGATAATTGCTTCAAGCTCCGCTTGCTCTTTGGCTAATTTATCAAAATCGGCATCAGGATCAGCATAAGCGGCGTATACCTCATCTAGTCGAGCAAGTGCTTTTTTAGCATCACCAACGGCTTGCTCAACCGCTTCGCGCACGGTTTGCTTAGGATCAAGCTTAGGCTCTTGCGGTAAATAGCCAATCTTAATATCAGGTTGTGGTCGGGCTTCGCCTTCAATTTCAGTATCAACACCCGCCATAATGCGTAATAATGTTGATTTACCTGCCCCATTTAAACCCAGCACCCCAATTTTAGCTCCTGGGAAAAAACTTAAAGAAATATCTTTTAAAATATAGCGTTTAGGGGGAACAATCTTCCCTACTCGATTCATGGTATAAACATATTGCGCCATAAAATATCGTCCGTTTATTTTGTTAAAAGATGGTAAACTAAATGTCTACTACATAACTGATAGCGTATATTGTAACGATTCTACTTCTTGGGTCTAGGCTTATTTGTAATAATCTGACTAATTGCTTATACATCAATAAATTACAAATAATAACCGTTTAAATTATCAACACCATAAAGAATGACGAATTAATGCACAAACACCACACAGCTCTCTTTATGCGCAAAATAATAGTATTAACATTATCTTGTTTTGAAAAAACAGTGTAATTTTGTACACTAGCCCAATAAGGCTTGGTACTCCAGTTGTCAAAAGAGATATCATCACAGACAAAATCACTATTTGGTTGGTTGAGCAAAACATGCCTAAGAAACAACAGCTTTGGCTGTTAGATAGTAAGCACCGCTGCCACCTAAAAAAACCAATTGCTCTAGGCTCTCCATCTTAAATAGATAAAATGCCATTATCACTGGTTAAGATGATTTTATAAGATACATAACAGAGATCTGATTCTGTACTTACATTAACTGTTTTCCATCAATATTTTATACGTCCAAGGTAAGATCACTTGTTACAGAGATTGAGTTATCTCCATCATCTTCTTGCCAAAATCTGTTGATTGAAATTAAATCCTTTAATGGAATCATAGAATTTATTGGGGAAATAAATTTCTCTATCTCTTTTACTTTTTGACCTACAACAGGAGCCAGTGGGGTTATCTTCCGATGAAAAATTATTACCAATACTATATATTACCTATCATCTGACAATTTAATATTTAATAGCGCATCAGTCGAGTTAGCTATAATTTTCCCTCATCAAAAGTTAAGTAAGAAGCGTTGCCGTGGATCGTTTTTGTTGTAGTTACTATTTTATTATAGTTACTAATAATGCAGTCGCTTGAAAGCATGCCATTAAAATATCAATATGGTTCCAAACACATAACACTTCACTTTCAAGATAATAAGTTATAATTGATAAATATATTTTAGATACCAAGACACCATGAGCATTCTCCAACTAGAGGTAATGCTCACCATCAGCAGAAAAGCTATCAAATAATAGGGTTATAAAATAAATAACCCAATAATATAACCTAAACAAATAACTATTCTAGTATTAATTTTCTAGGGGATATTCTCGCCTCGACAGAATGTTTGAGAGGACTGAGCAGAACCGAGGTCATACTCATCACCATAAATCTGACCTCTTAGAGCCCATCCATTAATAGAAAAAGGCTTATCGGCTCGGTACATTTCAGATGTCCATATAAAATCCCCGCCGCCTTGACTATATATCGAGGCGGCTCCCCATTCTCCTAGAAATGTACCTAAATCACGGGAAGGTCTATATATCCCTTGTGTAGGAAGTGTAGCAGTACCTTCTGGTAAATCAGCATCAAGCGAATTAATTAATTCATTCCTTCTATACAGATATTTTTGCCGCCAAGCTTTTCCTGCGTCAGAAAAATCATTAACTTGATCTCGTGTTGTTGCTGGTATTGCATGACCATCAATAATTTTACGACATTCATCAAACGCCGGGTACTTATCCTTTTGAATAAAACCTTTACTTTCACTAGAATTATTATGATCAACAAGAATTGCCCATTTCTCAGGTATCGGAAGAGTCACTTTACCAATATTTATCCAACTATTACCATTATCTTCTGTGTACTCCATATTAATGGATAATGGGGTCTTCGGTTTAAGACGACTATTATAAGTAATATTACAACCTGCACCCAATGCTTTATTTCCGTTTCCTGACAAAGTTACCCAATTAGTGATATTGCTCTCATCAAGTATACAACGGTATTTTGACTGATTACCCCCTGAACCGATTAAGTTAAACTTAACCCCTTCGAAACCAGTAATAGGTCGAAATGACTCGGCTATAAATCCTACACGAGATCGATTAGCCTCATTATAACCAGCACCATTCCAGATTGCAGAGTTATAACCTTTAGGATATTTAGTTACATCTCTAGCCTCTAAATAAACATCAATACGCTCTGGTTGAGCGTAGCATAATTTTGGACCACCTAAAAGCATAACTTGGTAAGCAATTTGAGGTTTGCTACCATAATCATTAGTATTGGGAATACCATATTTGGTGGTTGCAGCGACATCTTTTATACTTAATTCTAAGGTATAAGGCCCTCCGCATTGTGTTAATTCCTGATTTAAATCGCTCACAACTTCTTCATAGCCATCTTTCCAAGTTGCCTTTAACGAACCAAGAACAGTTGCGTTCTCAGCTATAGAGGCATCACCATCATCGTCTACTACTTGTAGTAATGTAGCGATGTCATGTACTTTGCTGTCCGCGGCAACCAGAGCAATAATATCTGATAATTTTGTACCCTCTGGAACTCTTAACGGTTTTCCACCGTACGAGATTGAATCCATAATACCAATTTGTTTTAATTCACCATTATTTGTTTCACTTGGTATCTTCAAGCCAAGTAGCTCATTTAAGCTGTTCAGCTTATTGCCAACTTGGTTATCCTGATTTGCCTTAAAGTGCAAATAAGGCTTGTTGCCCTGAATCTCTTTTGTTGTGGTTGCGGTTAGTGCAATGACATTATCTGATATCGTTATCCCTAACAATGTAGCAATTGCTTGTAACGCATAACGCTTTTTTTGCAATTGTGGTAGTGTTGTTTGTAAGGCTAGTTGAGCTATTTTCATTATTTTTCTTCGCTGACTAAATTATTTGACTTTGTTTGATGCTTTAAACGTGCTTTAAACGTAGTAGTTTAACTAAATTCAATAGCAGATTTAAAAAACTTTTTAAAAAACCAAATTAATCTATAACTATTTATATGATATAGGAGATTAAGTATAATCAAAATATAGTGATAATTTAAAGCAAAAAATAATTTTTTTTGTTAAGATTTATAAAGAAGCTAAAAATAATAACAATTTTTATATCACAGGTATATTAATTCTATTTAAGTAGAATAAAAACAAAGAAATCGCAAAAGAACCTCCACCCTCATTACAGCTTTAAGCGGAGGGTACAACTTGTTATTTTATTATCTTACAAAAAAGTAAAAAGTTGCTCTTTGGGTAGGCGTGATTTTGGCCGGTGAGCATTTCCGTCATTTTCGGCTCGATAACCTAATGTTGCTACCACGACACTTTTAAGCCCTTTACTTTTAAGCTCTAAAATTTCATCCATTTTAGTAGCATCATACCCTTCAATAGCTGTTGTATCCACACCAATTGCCGCTGCGGCAAAAAGTAATTGCCCTAAGGCAAGATAGACTTGTTTACTTTCCCAACATTGTTGTGATTCAATGGTCGCGCTATTGAGTGTTACAAAGTGCCGACGACCTTGATCTTGTGCTTGTTTAAGATCCGCCGATGGATATCGACCATCTTTATCTTCTTGATTCAACAAATTGACCAAATGGGCGGCATCTAATGGCGTTTTAATACAAAAAACAATAGTATGGGAGGCGCCTGTTATTCTTGGCTTATTAAATTCAGCAATAGCAGGTAAGATTTTGTTCTTGGCTGCATCGTTATCAATAACATAAAAATGCCATGGCTGTGAATTAACCGATGATGGGCTGTTTCTTAAAACGGTTAATAATTGGTCAAATTGTTCAATTGGAATTTTTTTAGTTTGATCATAGTGTTTGGTAGTGTAACGTTTTTGAGAAATATCAACTATATTCATAATATTCATCCTCAATAAAAGAAAGATAGCATTATTATAAGCTTAGCCATAAATTGCTCAACTTATTTATGCAATAGATAAATTGATTGTAGTTGTTAAGCCTTTTTCTATTCCGTTTGATAACACGCCTTATTTTAAATAATCATTGACACAACTTATATCATTTGGTAAAAATATAATCAATTCACTTTTTAAGTAGTTAAATTTAGGAATTCATGTGTTGATTAAATTATACTCTCTCCTCCTAAGCCTTCTTCTCGCATCATTTTGCGCGGATGGCTTGTGTGTGGAGTAAAAAAGATAGTTTATTAAACAACTCGACAGATTAACAAGAACCCGCGCTAAAGTGCGGGTTTTTTGTTTTTTAACTTGAAATACCGAGATAGCGCTAAAATATATAAAAGGAAAAACAATGAGCGATCATGTCATTATTTTTGATACCACACTACGTGATGGTGAACAAGCATTACAAGCAAGTTTGAGTGTTAAAGAAAAACTACAAATTGCGCTAGCGTTAGAAAGAATGCGAGTTGATGTAATGGAAGTTGGTTTTCCCATTTCATCACCAGGTGATTTTGAATCAGTACAGACGATTGCTAAAACAATAAAAGATAGCCGAGTTTGTGCTTTATCTCGATGTGTCGATAAAGATATTGATGTTGCAGCAGAAGCATTAAAGGTTGCTGATGAGTTTCGTATTCATACCTTTATGGCAACATCAACTTTACACGTCAAAGATAAATTAAAAATGACATTTGATGATGTCATTGAACGAGCAGTGCACTGTATTAAGCGTGCACGTAATTATACTAATGATGTGGAGTTTTCTTGTGAAGATGCAGGCCGTACCCCAATTGATAACTTATGTAGGATCGTTGAAGCAGCAATTAAAGCGGGGGCAAAAACGATCAATATTCCAGACACTGTCGGTTATACTGTCCCTTATCAATTTGGTGGCATTATTCATACCTTATTTGAACGTGTCCCAAACATTGATCAGGCGATTATCTCTGTTCATTGCCATGATGACTTGGGCATGTCGGTGGCTAACTCGATTAGCGCGATTCAAGAAGGTGCTAGGCAGATTGAAGGGGCGATGAATGGCTTAGGCGAACGTGCGGGTAACACCGCACTTGAAGAAGTCATCATGGCCATTAAAATCCGTCAAAATATATTAAATGTTCATACCAATATTAATTATCAAGAGATTTATCGTACCAGCCAAATAGTGAGCCAAATAACCAATACACCAATCCCAGCTAACAAAGCTGTTATTGGTAGTAATGCTTTTGCCCACTCCTCAGGGATCCACCAAGATGGTGTGCTAAAAAATCGAGAAACGTACGAAATTATGACACCTGAATCAATCGGGTTAAATCAAATTCAATTAAATTTAACATCTCGATCAGGGCGGGCAGCGGTTAAACATCGCCTTGAAGAATTAGGTTATCACGATAAAGATTATAATTTAGATCAACTCTATGAAGCATTTTTAGAACTTGCTGATAAAAAAGGTCAAGTTTTTGATTATGATCTAGAAGCATTAATATTTATCAATCAACTAAAAGATGAAAAAGAACATTATGTTTTGGATTACTTCAATGTTCAATCTGGATCAACTGTTGTATCTACAGCATCGGTTAGTTTGATCATTGGAGATAACAAATTTTCCGATGCAGCAACGGGTAATGGGCCTGTTGATGCTGTTTACCAAGCCATAAATCGCATTACTGGTGAACCTATTTCAATAGTCAAATATCAATTAGCGTCTAAAGGACAAGGCGAAAATGCCTTAGGACAAGTGGATATTGTTGCTGATTATAAAGGGCGTAAATTCCATGGTGTTGGGCTTGCAACCGATATTGTTCACTCATCAGCGCTCGCATTAATTAATGTATTAAATAATGTGTATAGAGCAAATCAAGTTGCACAAGAAAAACAAAAATTACACCATGACTAATATTATATTATTTTGTTAATTGTTGAACAAAATAATCAGATTAAATGAGATTATAAAGGAATAAAATATGTCACAAAACTACCATATTGCAGTGCTTCCTGGTGATGGTATTGGTCCAGAAGTAATGAAACAAGCTTATAAAGTGCTTGAAGTTATCCGCAAAAAATATCAACTTTCCATTACGACCAGTGAATATGATGTTGGTGGTGCAGCAATTGATATTCATGGCTGTCCATTACCGAAAGAAACACTAGAAGGATGCGAAAAAGCTGATGCGATTTTATTTGGATCTGTTGGCGGGCCTAAATGGACTAACTTACCACCAGACCAACAACCTGAACGCGGTGCGTTATTACCACTACGCAAACATTTCAAATTATTTGCTAATATGCGCCCTGCTCGTCTATATCAAGGTTTAGAAGATCTTTGCCCATTACGGGCTAATATTGCCCAGCGTGGTTTTGATATTTTATGCATGCGCGAATTAACTGGCGGTATCTATTTTGGTTTGCCAAAAGGTCGCGAAGGTAACGGTGCTCAAGAAAAGGCTTTTGATACTGAAGTGTATCACCGTTTTGAAATCGAACGCATCGCTAAAATGGGCTTTGAAGCCGCACGTTTACGCCGAAAAAAAGTAACGTCAATTGATAAAGCTAATGTACTACAAACCTCAATTTTATGGCGCGAAGTGGTTAGCGAAGTAGCTAAAAGCTATCCCGATGTTACACTTGAGCATATGTATATCGATAATGCTACGATGCAATTAGTTAAAGATCCTTCACAATTTGACGTAATTTTATGTTCAAATTTATTTGGTGATATCTTGTCTGATGAATGCGCTATGATAACCGGCTCAATGGGCATGTTACCGTCGGCTAGCTTGAACGAGCAAGGTTTTGGACTATATGAGCCAGCAGGTGGTAGTGCGCCAGATATTGCGGGTAAAAACATAGCCAATCCAGCTGCACAAATCTTGTCATTGGCATTATTAGTTCGTTACAGTTTCAAACGTGATGATATTGCATCAGCTATCGAAACTGCAGTAAATAAAGCATTAGAGCAAGGCTACCGTACTATTGATTTAGCCCAAAAAGAACAACCGATTTCAACTGGCGAAATGGGAGACATAATTTGTAAGCTCATTTAATCAGATTGATGTTATTTATTGTATCACTTAGGGATAAGCCAAGTAGGCAGAATAAACAACTACTTGTATCCCTCTTAAATGCGGCTAATTAAGCTTAGTATTCATAAAATTATGTCTAAAACCCAACGCAGTTAAGTTGTAAAAATAATAAGGAATATGCAATGTCAAAAACACTGTATCAAAAATTATATGATGCACACATCGTTTATGAAGTACCAAATGAAACGCCTATTTTATATATCGATCGTCATTTAGTGCATGAAGTCACCTCTCCACAAGCATTTGATGGTTTGCGTGCAATGAATCGTAAGGTGCGTCAGCCTCATAAAACTTTTGCGACCATGGATCATAATACTTCAACCAAAAGTAATGATTTAAATGCTTGCAGCGAAATGGCCCGCATTCAATTAACTGAACTGGCAAAAAATGCCAAAGAGTTTGGTGTTTCGTTATATGATTTACAAAGTCCATTACGTGGTATTGTCCATGTGGTCGGTCCTGAACAAGGGATGACTTTACCCGGTATGACTATTGTGTGTGGTGATTCACATACCGCAACACATGGCGCATTTGGCGCACTAGCATTTGGGATTGGCACCTCTGAAGTTGAGCATGTCCTAGCCACTCAAACCTTAAAGCAAGGTCGAGCTAAAACCATGAAAATCGAGGTCAAAGGTCAAGTAGCTGAAGGAATCACTGCCAAAGATATTATATTAGCGATTATTGGCAAAACCACTAGTGCTGGCGGTACTGGGCATGTGGTTGAATTTTGTGGAGATGCGATTAAAGCATTATCAATGGAAGGCCGCATGACATTATGCAATATGGCAATCGAAATGGGCGCTAAAGCTGGCATAATTGCACCAGATGAAGTCACGTTTGAGTACTTAAAAGATCGTCAATTTTCACCAAAAGGTGAAGACTTCAATAAAGCGGTTGCTTATTGGGAAACGCTAAAAACCGACGAAGGTGCACATTTTGATACCGTTGTGACGTTAGAAGGCAAAGATATCGCACCACAAGTCACTTGGGGAACTAACCCAGGTCAAGTAACTTCAATTGATGCAACAGTACCGAACCCTGATCATTTTGCTGATCCTATTGAAAAACATTCTGCCGAGCGTGCATTAGCTTATATGGGATTAACCGCTGGCACCAAAATGACAGATATTAAAATCAATAAAGTGTTTATTGGTTCTTGTACAAACTCACGTATAGAAGATTTACGAGCTGCTGCGCAAATTGCCACAGGCCGTAAAGTCGCTGAAGGTGTACAAGCATTAGTTGTACCTGGTTCAGGACCAGTGAAAGAACAAGCTGAAGCCGAAGGATTAGATAAGATTTTTATTGATGCAGGATTTGAATGGCGCTTACCAGGTTGCTCTATGTGTCTTGCAATGAATGACGATAAATTAGCACCAGGGGATCGCTGCGCATCAACTAGTAATCGTAATTTTGAAGGGCGCCAAGGGCGGGATGCCAGAACACATTTAGTTAGTCCTGCTATGGCAGCTGCCGCGGCTATTACTGGTCATTTTACTGATATTCGCAAACCGTTTTAAGGAGACTTGTCATGGCTAAATTTACAAAACATACCGGATTAGTTGTTCCTTTGGACGCAGCTAATGTTGATACAGATGCAATCATTCCAAAGCAGTTTTTACAAAAAGTAACACGTACTGGATTTGGTAAACATGCCTTTCATGAATGGCGCTTTTTAGATGACGCTGGCGAGCAGCCTAATCCTGAATTTATCTTGAATAAACCCCGCTATAAAGGTGCCAGCATTTTATTAGCACGTGAAAATTTTGGATGTGGTTCTTCTCGTGAACATGCCCCTTGGGCACTTGCTGATTATGGATTTAAAACCATCATTGGTTCAAGCTTTGCCGATATCTTTTATAATAACTCATTTAACAATCAGTTATTATTGGTTAATTTGTCCGAAGAAGATGTTGATGAGCTGTTTAAAATTGTCGAAGCCAATGAAGGCATTGAGTTTACCATTGATTTAGTCAATGAAGTAGTTATTGCCGGCGACAAGCAATATCCATTTAAAATCGATGCCTTTAAACGTCACTGTTTACTAAATGGGTTAGATAATATTGGTTTAACCTTGCAACATGAAGATGCGATTAGCGACTTTGAACAGAAAATCCCTTCATTTTTAGCTTAACTTTAACTTTTGGGGGCTTGTTTGCGCCCAATAATGAGAATCGACAATGGCAACACATCATGACAATGTAAAACAGCAGTTTGGCGAACAAGCTAATGCCTATTTAACCAGTAAAGTACATGCTCAAGGAGCTGATCTTGAATATTTATCTAACCTACTTATATCGCATTCCGAGGCAAACCTACTTGATATGGGATGTGGCGCAGGTCATGTCAGTTTTATTGCGGCAAAATATGTTAAACATGTTACAGCCTATGATCTTTCAAATGAAATGTTATCGGTTGTCGCGCAAACAGCAAAAGAGCGCAGTTTACAAAATATAACCGTTAAGCAAGGTTATGCTGAATATCCACCTTTTGCTGATAATCAATTTGATATTGTTGTCAGCCGTTATTCAGCTCATCATTGGCATGATGTTGGTAAAAGTATTCGAGAAATATATCGCATAACTAAATCAGGCGGTAAATTAATTATTATGGATGTTGTTTCACCTGGTCACCCTGTATTAGATATTTGGCTACAAACTGTTGAATCCCTGCGTGACACATCACACGTTCGTGATTATACACCTGGCGAATGGTCAACTTTTTTGACTGAAGCTGGTTTTGTCATTAATAAGATTGTCCGTCATCGTTTAACACTCTCTTTTGATACATGGGTTAAACGAATGCGTACTCCTGAACAGTTAATTGAGGCAATACGAATTTACCAAGAAACGGCAGCCGACGATACAAAAAATTATTTTGAACTTCAAATAGATGGTTCTTTTACTACGGATATGATGATTATTGAAACTGAAAAAGTCATTTAAAAAGATTCGTTGTCATAAACAGTTTTAAATTTAAAGCTGTTTACGTTGGCTTGATGGTGGAATTGATAAAGCTTCACGGTATTTTGCTACGGTTCGACGGGCAATTATAATACCTTGTTCTTCAAGTAACGAAACTAATTTGCTATCACTCAGTGGCTTTTTACTATCTTCTGCTGATATATATTTTTTAATTAAAGCACGAATAGCCGTCGACGAGGCTTCACCGCCTGACTGTGTGTTTACATGGCTAGAAAAAAAGAATTTTAATTCAAATATGCCCGTCGGGCATTGTAAATATTTTTGAGTTGTCACTCGAGAAACCGTTGACTCATGCATTTCAATTGCAGTTGCAACATCAGATAAAATCATTGGCCTCATATATTCTGTGCCAAGTTCGAAAAACTCCCGCTGATGTTCTACAATAAATTGACTTACTTTAAGTAAAGTTTCATTGCGATTTTCAATACTTTTAATAAACCAATTCGCATTTTGCAAATGAGATCGGATATATTGGCTATCGCTTTCGCTTACTGTCTTTTCCATCGCCGCATATTGCTGATTTATGCGTAGGGTCGGCATTATGTCATTATTCAAATCAACAACCCAGCTTCCATTCACTTTTTTTACTAAAACATCAGGTATCACATAATCTGGCGCAGACATATTAATAAAATCACCGGGATAGGGCTGTAAGTGTTGTATAAAATCGACGGCCTCTTTTAACTGCTCATCGTTAGCATTTAATACTTTTTTTAACGTTCTATAATCACGATTTGCTAATAAATCTAAATAATTATCAATAATTAATTTAACAAGTGGTGGTGACACTAAATGTTGAGTTTGAATAGACAAACACTCCTGCAATGTTCTTGCACCAACACCAATGGGATCAAAATTCCATATTCTTTTTAATACGGCTTCAACTTCAGCTAATTCAATTTCATCATTACCTTGTTCTTCAAGTATTTCTTCAGTTGAAACAGTTAAATAGCCTCGTTCATCTATAGCTTCAATAAGAGAAACGGCAATCGCCCGATCAATTTCACTAAAAGGAGTTAGCTCAAGTTGCCACTCTAAATAATCATGTAGCGTTTCGTGGGTTTCGCCCTGATAAATAGGCAATTCATCATTGCGATAATCGGAATTAGTACCAGATGGGGTCCCTGCGGTATAAATATCATCTAAAGATGCATCAAGTGGAATATTGTCAGGAATTTCTTGGCTATCTAAGGCTTCACGCGTATCAATATGTTCAATTTCATCATTTTGTTTAACGCTAATTTCATCATATTGATCGGCAATTTCCAGTAATGGGTTATTTTCAAGTTCAGTTTGAATTTCTTGCTGTAATTCTAAAGTTGACAACTGCAATAATCGGATCGCCAATTGTAATTGTGGCGTCATAGATAATTGTTGAGAGACATTCAGTTGTAAACTGGGTTTGCTCATAATCTGAACTCATTTCCTAAGTAAACACGTTTTACATCTTCGTTACTTAAAATGCTACTCGGTGTACCTTCTCCAATTAAATGACCTTTACTAACAATATAAGCTCGCTCACAAACATCTAATGTTTCACGAACATTATGGTCAGTTATTAAAACGCCCAGCCCACGATCACGTAAATGCTTGATGATATTTTTAATATCTATTACCGAAATCGGATCCACTCCAGCAAAAGGTTCATCAAGCAAAATAAATTTAGGATTAGCGGCTAATGCCCTTGCTATTTCAACTCGGCGCCTTTCACCTCCAGATAGCGATTGTCCTATGCTGTCACGGATATGGGTAATATGAAACTCTTCAAGTAATTCTTCAGCACGGTCTATTTTTTCTTTTTTATCAATATCTTTCCGTGTTTCTAAAATTGCCATAATGTTATCAATTACAGACAATTTTCTAAAAATTGAGGCTTCTTGCGGTAAATAGCCAATGCCTTTTTGTGCACGCTCGTGTAAAGGTAAAATGCTGATATCATGATCATCAAGATAAATTTTACCCGCATTTAAGGTCACAATACCAACCACCATGTAAAAAGTGGTGGTTTTACCTGCGCCATTTGGTCCTAATAACCCGACGATTTCGCCAGAATTAACGGTTAAACTCACATCTTCAACTACACGGCGTTTTTTGTATACTTTAGCTAGATTTTCCGCTTTTAAAATTGACATTTTATTTGTTCATCTCTTTAACTTGGCTTGGGATGATAGTGCTTTTTACCCGTCTATTTTTACCTGGTTGAGCAAATATTTGCTGTTTTTTAATATCATAAGTAATCAGATCACTAACAATATGATTATCTTGTTGAAATAATTCGGCATGACCTTGTAACACAATATTATTTTGTTTTACATTATAAATTACTTGCGCTGACTGTCCTGTTACGATCTTATTTTTTTTCGGTAAAATTTGCTTATAACTTACAGGATTACCATAAGCCGTGATTTTTTGTTTTTCTGCGTTTTGCATATCAGTGATTACAACTTTATCAGCTTTTATCGTTAACCCATCTTGAACAATAACAACGTTACCAATAAATGTAATCTTATTATTTTCAATGTCAATCTGCTGATTATCTGCATCAATCGCAACAGGTTTGTTATCGGCAAAAATTTTTGAATTTTCTGATTGCGTAATGGATTCATTTGCAAAACTACTTAAAGAGATAGGTAGCAATAAAATTAATGAAAAAACAATTTGTTTTAGCGAACTCATATTTTATTTTGCCTCAGTATTATAATATGTTTTTACATTTTCAAGTATATTAGCTGTTTTTGCATGTAAATCCCCAGCTAATCCAACACCTGTTGAATAAAACCCCACTCCATTAATAATGACAGGATCTTTTGATGTCACTATCTGTGAAGTTAAATCAACCACTGCATTATCTGTTTTTACTTGTTTTAATTGGGCTTCTTGTGTCAAATTATCTAACTGCACATCAGTATAAAGGTAAAGAAGTTTATCATTAGTCAGCTCTGCTTTCTTCGCTTTTATATGCCATGTAGCGACATGATTTTGATCATAAAGAGTCAAATTAGGCAAATCAAATGCTGTTTTACCGGCATCATCAAAATATCTAACATTGCTTGATTCGATTTTATATACAAGTTCGCCAGATAAATCGTAAATATCTGTTAACATGTCATCACTTTGATAAATCGGCTTATCTGATGTATTTTTAGCTGATTGACTTATTGCCTCATCTCCTTTTTGATAATTGTAATAAACACCAATAACAATGACGAGAAGTAAAAAACAGATCAGATTTTTTTTATTCATAACATATGTTAATCACATTAATAAGAAATTATTATTTCAAATGCCCAAAATTTTATTTATTTTACTTTATTTTTTATTAAATTAATATCGCACATTGAAAGAAGTTAAATCGTTTTGTGGCTTTAACTCAACTATATTGACAAGTGAAATGCTTGCTGATGCAGGACCGCCACTTTCAATCCATTGTATTAATTTTGCGATTTGTAAGTTATCACCTTGAGCAATAATCTTAACATCACCGTTATCTAAATTTTGAACATAGCCAACTAAACCTTGTTTTGTGGCTTGTTGATAAGTAAAAAAACGAAACCCTACTCCTTGCACGCGACCACTAACATTTATTTGAACTTTTTTAATCATCATGCCCCTCCTTCCCTTTATTATTAAATCAAATCTATTTATTTTTATGATGAAATGCTAATTTAGATTATCACTGCGAGATATCATCGCCTATTTTGATCAACTAACTTATCAAAAAACAAACACCATTCAACAACAAATACTATACTTTTAAGCTTAATTTTAGTTAAATTCTTCATATAAAAATAAATTTTATAATCTATTTTTATAAAATGAGTAACGATATTTAATAATAAAAAATTAACATAATGGAAATAAAATGCTATTGAAATATAAAAAAAGTCTGTGCTTACTTTGGCTATTATCTGTATTAAGCTACTATACACTTTGTGCCTGTGTTTTTGCTAATATTGAAATTAATCAACAAAAAATAGGTAACGTTATTGATGAATTTAATGGCGTAAATGTCTACTATAATGGCAGTATCAACAATGTAAGTGGAAGAAATATTGCTAAAGATGGTTATAATTTAGGTTTAAAATATCAATGTGTTGAATTTATCAAACGCTATTATTATCAACGCTTCAATCACAAAATGCCAAACAGCTATGGACATGCAAAAGATTTTTTTGATCCAACAATTGCCGATGGCAAAATTAATCGCCAACGCAATTTATTACAATTTCATAATGGTTCGCCCACAAAACCACAAGTTGACGATATTATGGTTCTTAATTGGACTAGCTATGGGCATGTTGCCATTATAAGTAAAGTAACGGACAACGAAATTGAAATTGTTCAGCAAAATGCTGGACCTACAGCAAGCAGTCGAGCAACTTTTCCCTTAATTTTTAAAGATGGAATATGGACAATAGAAGCTGTTGGCGTTTTAGGTTACTTGCGTAAAATTTAATAAACATAAAAAATATTTCTAAAAACGCTAGTTTAGCGTTATACAATTTATACATAAGTAATATTAGGTAATGTTGATAAAAGGTTAGTCAATAAACCATTCTGTTTTTTGCTGAGAAACAATTTTGATAGTATGTAAAATTGCCGATAAATGTTCATGCTGAGCAATTGCGGCAAGTTCTGGTTCATGCTTTTTCAAAGCCATCAGAATTTTTTCATGTTGTTTAACAAGATCATCGGGTGGCGAAATTTCTTCCAACGAAAGAAATCTAACTCTATCCATCATTGCCTTAATGTTTTCAACACATTCCCATGCCAACTGGCAATCTATCACATTCATTACAATTCGATGAAATTCATCATCTTTTTCAAGAAAATAATGAATGTTTTTTTGTTTATTCGCCTCTTTTTGCTCCTCAAGATTTTTTTGCAACAATAAAATATGCAAATCGTTAATTTCTATCGCCGCTCGCCTAATAATTGCACACTCAATCGCATCTCGAATAAATTGTCCATCAATGACTTTCTTAATAGAGATTTTAGTTACAAATGTTCCTCGCTGAGGTAAAATTTGAACCAATCCTGCTTCTGCTAGCTTAATAAATGCTTCTCGAACTGGCTGTCTAGAAACATTAAACTGGCTAGAAATTTCTTTTTCTGAGAGTAAAACACCTGGTAATATCTGACAGGTAATAATAGCTTTTCTTAATTTTCGGTAGATTTGCTGATTAACGGGTTCAGAAGTATTTAAGTCGATAGATGTAAACATATACCATTCTTATGTTAAGAAAAAATAAAAAAAGAATAGTAGGTGATTTTTAAATAGAAGAAAAGTTTTTTTGATAAACAATCATCAATAAAAAGTTATTTGAGCTAAGCGAAAAATGAAAAGTGTAACTGCTCTTACGCGTAATTACACTTTTTTTCTTATTAATTATGTTAGTTGTGTTAGTAATGATTTAGTAAATTCTTTCCAATTGTTTAACCGAGTGTTTAGCGCCAATATCCCGTAAAGACAAATAAGCTTTAATGATCTTTTCAACAAAACATGGATTGTTAGGTAAATCATCGCCAAATACTTGTGATAATGACAATAATGATTTTACTCGCTCTTGATTATCATTGCTATTTGCCACTAATTCTTTTAACTTATTAGCCATTGGATCACTTACCTCAATTGCCTTACCTGCATCGTCTACGCCACTGACATATCGTATCCAAGCAGCTACACCTAATGCTAAACAGTCAAACTGTGTACCATTTTTTAAATGAAAACGAATAGAATCAAGCATCCGTTGTGGTAATTTTAATGTGCCATCCATGGCGATTTGCCAAGTCCGATGTTTTAATCCCGTGTTACGATAACGATCAAGTAAACAATCAGCATAAGCTTGTAAATCCACACCTTTGACACGTAGCGTTGTTGCTTGTTCATTTATCATCAAATGCCTTGCAGCTTTAACATAATTAGGATCTTGCATACATTCATCAATATGTAAATAACCCGCTAAATATCCTAAATAAGCAAGAAACGAGTGGCTACCATTTAACATTCTTAATTTCATTTCTTCATAAGGTAATACATCAGTTACTAGTTCAGCGCCAGCTTTTTGCCAATCAGGACGACCTGCAACAAAATTATCTTCAATAACCCATTGCTTAAAAGGCTCGCCAGCCACACCAGCTGGATCTTCGATACCTCCCAGTTGTTTTTTTATTTTTTCCATGGTTTCTGGCGTCACTGCTGGCACAATGCGATCAACCATAGTTGATGGAAAGGTAACATGATCATCGATCCAGCTAGCTAAATTTGGATCACGCTGTTTAGCCAGCGCTAAAACAACGTTTCGTGTCACATGCCCGTTTTCTGGCATATTATCACAAGACATAACAGTAAACGGTTTTAGACCTTTTTCTTTACGCATTCGCAATGCTTCAACAATCACTCCTGGTAGTGTTTTTGGGTTAGTCGGATTTTCAATATCGTGCTTAATAAGAGGGTTATTTAGATCAATTGATGCTGTTGAAGGTAAATAACAATAACCCTTTTCCGTGACTGTTATTGAAACAATTGCTATTTCTGGTCGTGTCATTACTTCTAATACCTTGGCAATGCCATCTATATCTGCGTGCAATGCTTCTTTAGCAACGCCAACAACACGAGTAGACCAATTGTCATATGACATTTCACAAACACTAAATAGATAATCTTGTTCTTTCAAATCGGCTATTTGTTTTTCACCACCAATTAAATTAACTTCACAATATCCCCAATTGCAACCATGTTTAGTTGCTAAAATATCGGTAAACACAGCTTGGTGAGCACGGTGAAAAGCGCCAAATCCAAGATGAACCATTTTGGTTTTAAGATTGTTTCTATCATAACTTGGTATAACTACCTTTTCAGGTAGTTGTGATAAAGTTTGGTTTGATAATCTCATTATTATACCTTTCATATTTATATATTAGCTGTTATTCCATACATCTGCATATTTGTGTCCAGTTAGATTTTCAACAACTTTCCGTGTTTCCTCGGTTACATTATTTTTAGAGCCATTGTTTTTTAAGCGATCAATTTCATTCACTAATATAGCGTGTGTCTGTTTATTTAATTTAAAAGTTAATGCAAAAATAAGAGCAATAATTAATAAGCCGATAGTTCCACCAACAAATAATATGGAAATAGTATGAATAGCTTGCGCACTTTGTTCTGTAGTACCTTGTTCAAAACCACCTTTTTGCAAAATGATTCCTACACAAAATGTTGCAATGGCAACCGTTGTTTTGCGCCCAAACGTCATAACCGCAGCATATAATCCTTCTCGGCGTTGCTTAGTTAAAATTTCATCAACATCGGGAATGAATGGAAAAACATTCCATGGAGTAAACTCTAAAACACACCTACCAGCTTGATAGCATATAGCAAAAATATAAAGCCACCATGTTTTTTCAGTAGGATTCAATAGATACAAAATAAAGAAACCTAAAATACAAATAATCATTGTTGAATAGGAAAAGAGGTATAATTTACTTGGTCCATATTTAACCATTGCGACACCAGCTAACAAAGTAATTGGCAAGCCTATAATACTTAACGATAACAAGCCTGAAGCAAATGATGAAGATACAGATAAACAATAGACACAAAAGAAAACAAATACAGTATTAAATATATCTTTAGCCGTAAATGAAAATAAATATATAGCAAGGTGTCGGCGAAATGCTTTGATATTAAAAGTAGATAAATATTCCTTAAATAATTTTTTTAGCATTATCATTTTTTCAGAAAATGTTTTCTGGTCAATTTTTTCTTTTTGATATTTTAGCATTTCTGGGGTCAATTCACGTTCCCAAGTGGCTTTATAAGAAATAAAAACACATACAGCAAAAATAATTGCAAAAAAGAGACCATTGATAAAATAAGCATAAGCATTATGTTCACCAAAATATTTGATTAAAATACCGGGTACTAGCGTTGCTAAAAAAGTACCACTTGCAGATAAAAACATTCTACCTGTGGATAATTTTGTTCTATCATTGTAATCTTTGGTCATTTCTGATGGTAGCGTTTCCCAAGGAATTAGTACCACAGCGGCAACAATTTCAAAAGCTAGATAAACGGTAAGGTAAAACCAATAATTCATACCAGTAATCCATAATAAGATATAAAGTAACATTAATGGCGAACCAATTAACAAAAAGAATCTCCGACGACCAAATTGTTGACCTAACTTATATTTATAAAAATGATCAGTAAAACTGCCCATAAATAAGCTTACAATTGCATCAACAATTCTTGCAATAGCAACAATGGAGGCTGCTTCAATTGGTGTTAACCCAACAAATGTTGTATAAAAGAAGAGCAAATATGCACCTATTATAGTAAATGCTCCACCACCCATGATATCAATTAATCCATAACCAATTGCTACAGGAATTGTTACCTTCCGTTTTTTTTGCGCCACAATACTCATCTTAAAATTCCTTACGTTTAAATCTGTTTCACTATAATTTTTTATATAGCAACTTAAAATTGAAAATAATTTTTCGCATTTTGATAACATATTCCTGTTATTAATTTTTCTAGCAATTTATTATCGTGAGGGATTTCACCATCAGTTACCCATTGACCAATTAAGTTACATAGGATTCGGCGAAAATATTCGTGTCGTGTATATGAAATAAAACTACGGGAATCAGTTAACATACCGACAAAGTTCATAAGCAAACCTTGATCGGCTAAAGTAGTTAATTGTCGTAACATGCCTCTTTTAGTATCATTAAACCACCAACCAGAGCCAAATTGCATATTTGATTTAACACTACCTGCTTTCTGGAAATTAGCTATTGTTGTTGCTACTACATCATTTAGACTTGCATCTAAATTGTAGATAATAATTTTAGGTAAAGCGTCTTGTTGATTTAATGAATTTAAAAATGCATTAAGGTGAATAGCTAAATCCGTTTGATCACAAATTGAATCAAAACCAGTATTAATACCAGTTTTACTTAACATAATGGAGTTATTATTACGAATTACCCCAAAATGTATTTGCATTGCCCAATTTCTAGTTGCGTAAAATTTAGCTAAAGCTGTAAGCACAGCACTACGATAAACAATTTTTTCATTCGCTGTTAAAACTAGTCCTTGTAATTTTTTTGCGAATAAAGCTTCTTGTTGTTGAGTATCACTGGCAAGAAATTCTATTTTCATTAGTCCATGATCTGATAAACGACATCCATTCTCGTGGAAAAAGTCGATTCGATTTTCAAGGGCTAATAAGAAATCAGAAAAATTAGTAATATTTTTATTTGTAAGTTCAGATAATTTTTTTATAAAGATTTTAAAGGCTTCACCTTCCGAGTCTAAAGCCTCATCTGGACGGAATGTCGGTAATACTTTGGTTTTAAAATTTGATTGTGCTTTAATTTTACGGTGATATTCCAAATTATCCAAAGGAGAATCAGTAGTACAAACTACTTCCACATTTGAACGACCAATTAAACCTTGAGCACTATATTCTGGCTTTTTAAGTAAACTATTACATTTATCCCATACATCCTTATAATTGTGGACACCTAATGTATCTGTAATTCCAAAATAGTTTTTTAATTCTAAATGTGTCCAGTGATATAAAGGATTACCTATACATGATTCAACAGTTTCACACCATGCTTTAAATTTTTCAATCGGTGCTGCATCACCTGTTATATATTTTTCTTCTACTCCATTAGCACGCATTTGTCGCCATTTATAATGATCACCAGCTAGCCACAAATCATATATTGTTTCGAATCTTTTATTTTCAGCAATATCCTTTGGCTCTAAATGGCAATGATAGTCAATTATTGGCATTTTAGAGGCGTAATTATGATAAAGATCTTGTGCTACCTTATTGTTTAAAATGAAATTTTCATGAATAAAACACATATCATCCCTCCAATCGTTAAACATATAATTTTTATATGTTTAGCGTAAATTTAAACTATAGTTTTGCTGAATAAGCTCATTAGTTACCAATTCCACAAAGTACCATCTTCTAAGCGTGCAATTGGTAAATAAGCTGGGTTGTAAGGGTATTTTTCGGCAAGTTTTTCATCAAAATCAATGCCTAATCCCGGTTTGTCACTTGGGTGCATATAGCCATCATTAAAGGTCCAATTTGGTGAAAATACCTCTAACATTTGCTCTGAATAGCCCATAAATTCTTGTACTCCAAAGTTAGGTACCCACAGATCAAAATGTAGTGCTGCCGCATGACAAATTGGTGATAAATCAGACGGCCCGTGAGATCCTGTTCTTACTTGATAAAGCGAGGCAAAATCAGCAATACGGCGCATATGAGTAATACCGCCAGCATGAGTAATTGTGGTTCGAATGTAATCAATTAATTGTTCTTGTATGAGTTGCTTACAATCCCATATGCTGTTAAATACTTCACCGACCGCAATGGGTGTGACAGTATGCTGACGAATTAAACGGAAGCATTCTTGGTTTTCGGCAGGGGTTGGATCTTCCATCCAAAATAGGCGGTAATCTTCTATACTTTTTCCAAAACGAGCTGCTTCAATAGGAGTTAGGCGATGATGCATGTCATGTAGTAAATGCTCATTAAAACCAAATTTACTCCGTACGGCTTCAAATAGTTTAGGCATAAAATCAAGATATTTTTCTGTTGCCCAGTACTGTTCTTCTGGGTAGTTTCCACGTGTTGCGGGTTCGTAAGCCAGGTTTTTTCCTTTACTTTGACCATAAGTCGTTTTCATACCCGGTATACCACATTGAACACGAATCGCTTTGAAACCCATTTCTTGATGTTTAGCATAATCATCTAATGCTTCATCAATACTTGCGCCTGTAGTATGGCAATAAACCATTACACCAGTACGAGATGCGCCACCTAATAATTGGTAAAGTGGCATATTTGCCAATTTACCTTTAATATCCCAAAGCGCCATATCTATTGCCGAAATAGCGGACATCGTTACTGGCCCACGGCGCCAATAAGCGCCTTTATAAAAATATTGAAAGATATCTTCGATTTGATGTGGATCTCGCCCAATAAGTTGAGGACAAAGGTGATCTTTGAGGTAAGACGCTACGGCTAATTCACGTCCATTAAGTGTGGCATCACCAACACCATAAACGCCTTCATCGGTTGTTATTTTTAACGTAACAAAATTTCTTCCTGGGCTACATACAAAAACTTCTGCTTTAACAATTTTCATTTAAGACCTCGTTTATAACTCTATGCCATAAAAATATCACCATAAATACTACCATACAAGTATGCTTGTATGTTTTTGTGAAATTTATCACAAAAAAAATGACTTTTTGTTAAAACATTTCAGGAAATATTATGATTATGTATAAAACACCGAAAGATAAAGGTGGTAAAATTAGTAATCGTCTCTTCTTTTAAGTACGTTAGCGATATAATAAGATCTTTTATGACTGGATCTTAACGGCTACCCGTTCCAGTTTTTAAACCAATATGCTTTATAATTAGTGGGTTATATTTTGATATTATTAATAGATAATTATGATTCTTTTACATTTAATATTTACAATTATCTGTGCCAAGTTGGTGCAAGAGTTAAAGTCATTAAAAATGATGAAATGACAATTGAACAAGTAAAAGCGCTTACCATTTCTAAAATTATTATTTCCCCAGGTCCTGGTGCACCAATTAATGCAGGAATATCACTTGCAGTTATTGCGGAGTTTTCTCATATTTGCCCGATACTGGGAATTTGTTTAGGGCATCAAGCGATAGCCCAATATTATGGTCACCAAATTATCAAAGCGCCAATACCTATGCACGGTAAAATTGATGAAATAACTCATGATGGCCTAGGGATATTCAAAGGAATTCAATCCCCGCTTTCGGTTGTTCGCTATCATTCATTGATTGTTTGTGATAGTTTTTTACTAGAAGATCCGCAGTTAGTTGTAACGGCGAGAAATCATGATGGGTTGATTATGGGATTGCGCCACAAAACATTAGCCATTGAATCCGTCCAATTCCATCCTGAAGCCATTAAAACCGAATCCGGTTTACAAATGATTAATAATTTTGTCCATAAGTAATATTTAAAATGAAAATTTATATCGATTTTGAAGGTGAGCGTAAATATTTTTGTAACCCTATCAAAGTGTTAGTGTCACATGATTATTCTTCAATTAAGCAACAACTTGATGAGGTTGAAAAGCTTACTCAGCAAGGTTATTTTGCTGTTGGTTACCTTGCCTATGAAAGTGCAATGGGATTAAATAGTGCAAACCAAACCAAAAATAGTCATGATTTTAATCAAGATTTACCCCTTCTTTTATTTGGTATTTTTGATGATGTTGCTGTCCTTAAGCAACCAGAAATCAGTAAGTATACGCCCCCAAATTTTGATTTAATCAGTGATACCGCATTTGATGAATACCAGCAAAAAATAGCTTATATTAAATCACAAATTGAATTAGGCAATACTTACCAGACTAATTACACTATTCAATTTACTGCACCCTTTAATGAAAGCGCTATTGATTATTACCACTTTCTACAAAAAAATAATCAGGCAGATTATTGTGCTTATCTTGAGTTTGACGATTATTATATTTTATCAATTTCGCCAGAATTATTTTTCAAGTTAGACAATAATATTATTACCACAAAGCCAATGAAAGGAACAACAGGGCGTGGCTTAAATAACCAGCAAGATAAACAGCAATTAGATTTATTATTTTCAGAAAAAAATCAAGCCGAAAATATGATGATTGTTGATTTATTGCGTAATGATTTAAGTAGAATTGCAAAGCCTGGCTCTGTCACAGTGCCTCAATTGTTTGAGGCTGAAAAATATCCCACTGTTTGGCAGTTGACGTCAACGATTCAAGGTGAATTGAAAGACGATGCCAATTTATATCAAATTTTTCAGGCGCTATTCCCTTGTGGTTCAATTACTGGCGCACCAAAAACCAGTACTATGCAAATTATTGCAGACAGTGAAAACACACCTCGTGGCATTTACTGCGGAACAATTGGTTATATTGAACCGTATATGAATAAAGCCATATTTAATATTCCAATTCGAACCTTAACTGTGCATAATCAACAGATGTACTATGGCGTTGGTGGGGGTATCACGTGGGATTCAACATCACAAGACGAGTATAACGAGATCTTAGCGAAAACAGCCATTTTGCATCGTACTACTTCTACTCCAAAATATATCATTGAATCGTTATTGCTAGATAAAGGGCAATTCTTTTTATTGAATGAACACTTAAGCAGGCTTGCCCAATCAGCTGATTATTTTGATTTTAACTGTGACATTCACGTAATTAAGTTACAACTTATTAAGTTAGCAAATTCAATGCCTAACAATCTTTATAAAGTGAGAATTTTACAGCAAAAAGATGGGTATTACACGATTAGTAAAGATATCATTAACACGCCGATGAACATTAATGAAATTCGATTAGCGCCACAGTGTGTCCATACTCAAAATGTGTATTTGTATCATAAGACATCAAATCGTGAGCACTTTCCTGATTTAGCGGTTGGGAAAGAGTATATTAATTTTAATCAACACAATGAAGTAACTGAATTTGTCAATGGAAATCTTGCATTGCTACTTAATGGTCAATGGTTTACGCCTAAAAAAGAATCAGGATTACTAGCTGGCACCATGCGGCAATTTTATTTGGATCACAATCAGTTGTTAGAAAAAACAATTGTAAAAGATGATTTTTTAAATGCTGATAAAATTGCTTTTATCAATAGTGTTCGTAAATGGGTGGAAATTGATGATAAGGTTTTTAGCCAGTTCAAACTGTCACTAAGATCTATTGCCATTTAAGTTTAGATATTCCGTCAGCACGCTGACGGAATGTCAGTGTAAACACTAATGCTTTATTGAGTTTGCAAAGTCTAGTTCTTCATCTTGCCATCCTTTCGATAGCGCTTTAACTAAAGCATCATAGCCATTGGTTGCTAAAGGAACATGGCGCTCAAATGGTTTGGTTTCAATATTATTTTTACGGTCAGTAACAACCCATCGGCCTTTAATTATCGCATCCCCCGTATAACTGCCATGAAAGCTATCTATAAATAATTTTACCGTTAGTATTGGTGTTGTAATTGACTTACTGGATACTAAATAATTAGGTAACATGGCCGTTAAATCCTGCGTTAATCGGTCTTGAAGCTGCTGAGATAACGTTGATACCCATAAATGGTTGATTGCTGTTTCATATTTGATATTATCGGTTTGTAATACGATACCCGGTTTATTTAAAAAACTCGCCACATCAACTGACTCAATCCAAATAAATTGATTCGTGGTTTTCATGTTTTGCGATACAGGAATCTGTGAATTGCTAGTGAGTTGAAAATAACTTTTACTTGGGTTGCCAGCCGAGCAACCCACTAATATAGCAAACAATGGCATAAATATGACTATAAGTAACTTTTTATCTATTTTGTTCATTATTTTTTACCTTTTGCTTTAGGTTCTTGATCCTTTTTCGTCGGAGCAGAAAAAATCAGTGCATTACTTTTATTATTGAGCGTATTAAGTAACGGAGTAAGTTCATCCATCATGTGTTGAACTTTTTGTAAACTTTCCTTCATTTGATTATTTAGTTCAGATCCTGGTTGTAGTCCTTTCATTGTTTCATTTAATGAACGTAATGTTTTTTGCAGATCTTTTGGCATATTCTGCATTTCTTTACTCGCCATAATCCGATTTAATGAATTCATTAGTTTTTCACTTGTAGCCAATGACTTATTAAACTGTGATATGGTGTTGTTCAGTGGTAAGTTATTAAAATTATCTAATAGCTGAATAATTTTTGCTTGAATTTGTGCAATTCCTGTCGAAGTTGTTTCAATGGTATCGTAACCAAACTGCTGCGCTAATTTTGGATCATATTTATTTTTTAAGTCAGGGTAAAAATCAAGATCTATATATAGTGCTCCTGTGAACATGTTGGAAGTTTTTAATGAAGCTCTTAAGCCATTTTTTTGCTCTCTGATGATCAATGTCGCAATGTCAATTTTTTCATCAACAAGTTCTGATAAACGATCGGGTTCAATTCTAATTAATATCGGAACTCTTTTATTTAAAATCGATGATTGTTTTAACATTTCAGCGGTATAAAATGGCACTTTCGAGACTGTTCCTAGCCTAATTCCATGATATTCAACAGGTACCCCTTCTGATAAGCCAGAAATAGAATCGGAAAGCATAATAAGAAATTCTTTGTATTCAGTATATTGTGAATCTTGGATAGACTTTTTGTCTTCATATAATGTATAAACTGAATTTTGTTCAGCTGGTGCACCTAATTTTGAACCTTCAGGTAAATCAAAACTGATTCCACCAGACATCAAGACATCTAAAGAAGGGACATCTAAGCTGGCGCCTCGAGATGAAAGTGTTAAATTAATTCCTCCTTCTTTCCAGAACCGCACATTTTGTGTTACTAGCACATCGTAAGGTTTTGTAATAAAAATTTGATACTTCATCTTACGTGATTCAACATCGAATTCTGACGTTTCAACATTACCTACGCGATAACCATGAAACATAACAGAAGCGCCTCTAGGAATTACCCCATTTTGATTGCTTTCTAAATTTAGACGAATTCCTTTAATGCTTGGATCGGACAACGGAGGGGCATCAGACAGTACAAAAGGTTTATGTTGAAAACTATGGGTATCATTTCCAGCAACGAGTTCTATATAAACACCTGATAAAATCGTGCCAAGTCCAGTCACGCCATCTCGACCAATTTCTGGCTTCACAACCCAAAAAATAGAGTCATTTTTTAGTAGCGGATCCATATCATTATAAATACGTCCTTTTATTACTACTTGCGTGTAGTCGTCAGATAGAGTTACTTCATCGACGATACCGACATCAACGCTACGGTTTTTAATAACCGTTTTCCCAGCAACAATACCATTGGCATCTTTTGCAAGCAATGTAAACGATGTTCCTCTATCAGCCAAATGCGCATAGATTATCCAAAGACCAACAATTGCAGTAACAATGGGGATGATCCATATTGCTGAAATAGCTCTAATTTTAATTATTTTTGCTAATTTACTTGATGTTGTCATATTGTTCCTATTAATCTATTTTTTATTTTGCGGTAGATCCCAAATTAAACGAGGATCAAATTTTTGTGATGCAATCATTGTAATAATCACAACAGTTGCAAAAAATGTAACGCCAATATCAGGATAAACGCCCATCATTTGCTGATTTCTAACTAAAGAACAAATAACAGAAACCACAAATATATCTATCATTGACCATTTACCAATAAATTCAACTGCTGTATATAATTTTTTCATTTTCAAGCAATTATGATTATTTTTTCGTTTTACAGCTAGTGCAAAATAACAAAGCCAACTTAGCGAAATAATTTTTAAGATGGGAATAGCGACACTGGCAATAAAAATAACAAGTGCAACAGGCACATCGCCTGCTTGCCACATATAAATGACACCATCCATAATTGTTGAACTTGATGGCGAACCAAATACAACAGTTATCATAATGCCAAATAAATTAGCGGGAATGTAAAGAATCAATGAAGTAACCAATAAAGCAATAGTCCATTGTATCTTATCGCGTTCTCTGATTTTGCTTTTTTGTTTGCATCGAGGACATTTTATATAATGCTCAGGTAATATCGCCTCACAGCAACTGCATAATTTCAAATTTTGACAAATTCCCGTTTCACCAGCTTGTAATATACCTTGAGCAAAATTATTACGATGAATTTCATTCCAAATGGTTTCCGGAGAAAAAATCACTAAAGACTTTATATAAAAAAAGACAAACAGGCAAAATGCCCAAAATGTACTCGTAACGCCAATACTGCCATAACTCATGAGTTTAACAAAACTCACTAAAATTCCAGTAAGAAATATTTCAGGCATACACCAGTGTTGAAACTTTTCATAAACAATAAGTAGATCGCGTTTACGATATTTTGTTAATGGTAATTTTGAACAAAGCAAAATAATAATTGATAAATTTAATATTGGAAAGAGTAAAACAAATAAGATAAAAAGTGCTGAAATATAATGATATTTATCAAAAAAAAGGGTTTTAGGAATATCTAATAAGCTAATACCAATAAAATTACCCACAATACGAATATCAATAAAAAGAAAGCCACATCCTACAATAATCATAATTAATGAACAGGCTGCATACATAGTTGCATTAAATTTCATGTTGCTATTATTTTTAGTCAACGTGGTATTACAACGAGGGCAAACAGCTTTATGCCCTACCTCAATATTAGATAATTCTATGACCAAATCACAGTGTGAGCATAAAACATAATGTTGTTTATCAATGGTCATTATTTTCCTTTATTCGATATTTATTTTTTAACCTGTAAAATATTTTAAATAGATATAACGTTTAAGTATAAAAGCTAGTGAATTATTTTAAATTATTGGCTGTGGAATAATTACTTTCGTAAATAAAGTGGATTAAACCCTCTGCACCGCTAATGATATCAAATGGTATTTTGTTATGAAAGCATTAGCAAATTAAATTAATTAAATTGGATGATGAAATAATTTACGCCTTTTATGTGCATTTAAGCAACCACTATGCGTTTAAAATTGTTCAAATAGTATATATCGTAAAATTAACCGCCTAATTCAATAAATTTAATCTTGAATCTCAATATTTCATCACCATTTGTTAGTTTCAATTATGACATCAAATGAATTATTTATAAAAAAATTGTGAAGAAGTTCTCATGATTAACTAAATAATTTCTATATATAAAAAAAACTTGATACTGTATAACAATACAGTATAATATATAGCCATATCCTAACTCATTGGAATTTTATAATATGAACGAAAACAAACAACGCGCACTTTCAGCAGCATTAAGTCAAATCGAAAAACAATTTGGTAAAGGTTCAATTATGCGTTTAGGCGATACCCAAACGTTGGATGTGGATGCGGTATCTACTGGTTCTTTAGGGCTCGATATTGCATTAGGTATCGGTGGCCTACCAATGGGTAGAATTGTTGAAATTTTTGGCCCTGAATCATCTGGTAAAACAACGCTAACTTTATCTGTAATAGCTCAAGCACAAAAAGAGGGTAAAACCTGTGCATTTATTGATGCTGAACATGCGCTGGATCCTATTTATGCTGCAAAATTAGGGGTACAAGTCGATGATTTACTCGTTTCTCAACCCGATACAGGAGAGCAAGCACTCGAAATTTGTGATGCTTTAGTTCGTTCTGGTGCTGTTGATGTTATTATTGTTGACTCAGTAGCTGCATTAACACCAAAAGCAGAAATTGAAGGTGAAATGGGCGATTCTCATATGGGATTACAAGCTCGTTTAATGTCACAAGCATTGCGAAAACTAACTGCGAATATTAAAAATGCCAATTGTTTAGTTGTCTTTATTAACCAGATCCGTATGAAAATTGGTGTTATGTTTGGTAGTCCAGAAACGACAACTGGAGGTAATGCACTGAAATTCTATGCATCAGTACGTTTAGATATCCGCCGTACTGGTTCTGTAAAAGAAGGTGAAGATGTTATTGGTAGTGATACTCGAGTAAAAGTGGTTAAAAACAAAGTGGCAGCCCCTTTTAGACAAGCTGAATTCCAAATTCTTTATGGTTGTGGTATTTCGAAAGAAGGCGAGTTAATTGATTTAGGCGTTAAGCATAAGTTAGTCGATAAAGCAGGAGCGTGGTATAGCTACAATGGCGAGAAAGTGGGTCAAGGTAAAGCTAATTCAATTAAGTTTTTACAAGAACACCCTGAGATCGCTTCAGAACTTGAAACTAAAATACGCGAATTATTATTAAATAGCCCTGCTGTTTTTACATCTGATGACCAAGCTATATCATCAGAAAGCGAAAGCGTTGAATAATGGAAACAAAACTGAACAAATCAATGCTCAATAAAGCTGTGCAATTACTTGCACAGCGCAACCATTCTTCTTATGAGCTAAGCCAAAAAATAGCCTCTTTTTTCATAAAAAAGCTGCAATACACCGATGAAGAATACCATGACCAATTAGCCAAACTAAAAATTGAAATTCAATATATTATTGAATATTGTATAAAACAAAATTGGATTAATGACGAACAATATATTGAAAATTATATTGTTATGCGAGCCCAAAAAGGTTATGGAAAATATAAAATAGCCATGGAACTTAAACAACGAGGTTTACCTGTTGATTTGAGCCGGCAACTTTTGCAAATTGCCGATATCAATTGGGGAAATATGGCATACGAGCAATTACTAAAAAAGCTAAAACAAATTGATTGTAAAAAAAATAATAATAAACAAAAAGGTATGCAATTTTTAATGGCGAGAGGTTATACACAAGATGATATTAAAACTGCTTACGATTTATTGACTTAAATAATTATAATATCTACAATACTAGGTATATAGCTTAACAAAAGCAATTATAAATAAAGCTCGCAAATTCTTTTTTAGTTTTCCCTTATTTACTTGTAGTACTAGTTAGATCCGTTTCGATATGAGAATATTTACTTTTCAACTTTAGTTGTAGCGGGTATATTACTATGTTTAAAAATCTATCGTTTTATATGGAAGCATAAATGAAAAGCACTGCAGAAATTCGTCAAAATTTTCTTGACTTTTTCCGTGGCAAAGGACATGAAGTTGTCACAAGTAGTTCCCTTGTCCCGCATAATGATCCAACACTATTATTTACTAATGCTGGAATGAATCAATTTAAAGATGTCTTTCTTGGTATTGATAAACGCTCTTATTCTAGAGCAACAACATCACAACGTTGTGTCCGCGCTGGCGGTAAACATAATGATTTAGACAATGTTGGTTATACAGCTCGTCATCATACTTTTTTTGAAATGCTAGGAAACTTTAGTTTTGGCGATTATTTTAAGCATGATGCAATACATTTTGCTTGGGAGCTATTAACCTGTAAAGAATGGTTTAATTTACCAAAAGATAGGTTAACTGTTACTGTCTATGAAACAGATGATGAAGCATATGCTATTTGGGAGAAAGAAATCGGTATCCCTAAAGAACGAATAATTCGTATTGGCGATAATAAAGGCGCGCCATATGCTTCGGATAACTTCTGGCAAATGGGCGATACAGGTCCTTGTGGTCCTTGTACTGAAATTTTCTATGATCATGGCGATCATCTTTGGGGTGGCCCTCCTGGAAGCGCTGAAGAAGATGGTGACCGATATATAGAAATCTGGAATATTGTCTTTATGCAATTTAACCGACGCCCTGACGGTACAATGGAACTATTGCCTAAGCCATCAGTTGATACAGGTATGGGGCTTGAGCGTATTGCAGCGGTGCTTCAGCATGTTAATTCTAATTATGAAATTGATTTATTTAAAAAATTAATTCACGATGCGGCTAAAATTATTCAAACTAAAGATTTGGAAAGTAAATCTTTACGAGTCATTGCCGATCATATTCGATCTTGCGCATTTTTAATTTCTGATGGTGTACTTCCATCTAATGAAGGTCGTGGTTATGTATTACGCCGTATTATTCGACGTGCTGTACGCCATGGACATATGTTAGGCGCCAAAGGTATTTTCTTCTATAAACTTGTTAAACCATTAATTGAAGTAATGGGAAGTGCTGCAATTGAATTAGGACAAAACCAGAAGTTGGTCGAAGACGCACTCAAAATTGAGGAAGAGCAATTTTTAAAGACACTAGAACGAGGGTTGTTTTTACTTGATCAAGAATTAACTAAAATAACGGGAAACATTTTACCTGGAGATATTGCATTTAAACTTTACGATACTTACGGTTTTCCTTTAGATTTAACTGCTGATGTATGTCGTGAAAAAAATATTACTGTTGATGAAATTGGCTTTAATTTATGCATGGAAGAGCAACGTAAGCGAGCCCGTGAATCAAGCTCTTTTAATGTTGATTATAGTAATGTTATCAAACTTGATGATAAAACAGAATTTTTAGGCTACCAAGCAACAGAATCATCAGGAAAAGTTATCGCTATATTTAAAGATGGTCAAAAAGTTGAAAGTGTTAATTCTGGCGATGATGCTATTGTCATTTTAGATAAGACACCATTTTATGGCGAGTCTGGTGGTCAAATTGGCGATAAAGGATTATTAACAGCAGCAAATGTTGAATTTACTGTTTTAGATAGTCAAAAATACGGCAAAAGTATTGGTCATATAGGTAAAATAATTAAAGGTTCTTTAAAAGTTGGCGATAATGTTACTGCTGCAATTGATGTGGAGTTACGTGAGCGTATTCGTCGTAATCATTCAGCTACACATTTGTTACAAGCTGCGTTGCAACGTGTTTTAGGTAATCATGTTCATCAAAAAGGGTCTTTAGTTAATGATAGTTATCTGCGTTTTGACTTTTCGCATAATCAAGCTATTACGCCAGAACAAATTATTGAGATAGAGAATTTGGTTAATCAACAGATTCGCCACAATTTACCTGTAGAGATTGAACTAATGCCAATTGATAAAGCCAAAGATAAAGGCGCTATGGCTTTATTTGGTGAAAAATATGAAGATATTGTTAGAGTTCTTACAATGGGTGATTTTTCAATTGAGCTTTGTGGTGGTACTCATGTAGATAGAACGGGTGATATTGGTTTATTTAAAATAATATCCGAATCAAGTATCGCATCTGGCGTGCGCCGTATTGAGGCAACCTCAGGACAAAATGCAATGGATCTGATCCATCATGAGTCTAATTTATTAACTCAGATTGGACAAGTAGTTAAAAGCGATAAGTCTGCTGTTTTAAACCGTATTGAGCAACTGTTTGAACAAACTAAACAGCTTGAAAAAATAATTGAGCAATTAAAAGCACAAAAAGCGAGCCAAGATAGTGCGCAATTGCTTAATCAATGCGAAAAAATCAATAGTACAAATTTACTAATTGCTAAACTTGATAATGTCGAAGCAAAATTATTGCGCACTATGATTGACGATCTAAAAAATCAATTGAAAACAGGCGTAATTGTTTTAGCGGCCGTTAATGATGGCAAAATCAATTTAGCTGCTGGAGTCACCAATGATTTAATCAGTGTAGTTAAAGCTGGTGAATTAGTTTCTCAATTAGCGTTAAAGGTAGGTGGTAAAGGTGGTGGGCGACCTGATTTTGCTCAAGCAGGTGGAATGGATCTTTCAGCGTTACCAGAAGCGTTATCTTCTGTAAAAAAGGAAATCAGTAATAAATTACAGGCAAGTTAGTCCAGATATGCTCGATTATTTATTAGTTAAATATTAGAGTTTTTTCTGCAAAATTTTATCTTACTGATAGAAGGCTAGCGAAGCTATATCTTAAAAATTGTTTAGATATATACTTAACTGATATTAGGAGATCGAATGTTAATTTTAACTAGGAGAGTAGGTGAAACACTAATTATTGGTGATGATGTAGTCATTACTATTTTAGGTGTTAAAGGTAATCAAGTCAGAATTGGTATCAATGCCCCTAAAGAAGTTTCAATTCATAGGGAAGAGATATATAACAAGATTCATCAGTCAAAAGAGACAAATGATGAATTATCCAAGCCAATGGGGTGATATTGGGTAGGAAATAAACAATTAAGCGCACATAAACAAAAAAATGTTTGACTTATTTTTTGTAAACCGTAATATGTGCGCCACACATTATGATTTTGTTGCTAAAGCGAAATCATAATGTTTCGGTGAGATGGCCGAGAGGCTGAAGGCGCTCCCCTGCTAAGGGAGTATGCGGTCAAAAGCTGCATCGAGGGTTCGAATCCCTCTCTCACCGCCATTTAAAATTAAAATATGCATCCGTAGCTCAGCTGGATAGAGTACCCGGCTACGAACCGGGCGGTCAGGGGTTCGAATCCCTTCGGATGCACCATTTTAATAAATTCAAAATGCATCCGTAGCTCAGCTGGATAGAGTACCCGGCTACGAACCGGGCGGTCAGGGGTTCGAATCCCTTCGGATGCACCACTTTTTCATGAGTTTACATGCATCCGTAGCTCAGCTGGATAGAGCACTCGGCTTCGAACCGAGCGGTCAGGGGTTCGAATCCCTTCGGGTGCGCCATTTTGGTTGAATACCAATATAATTCTAGTATACTAAGTTCACAAATTTTAATATATGTAATTACCCACTTTTTGATTTATATGTTCTGTTATCTATATTAGAATAATAATGAAGTGAAAATATTACTTAATTAATAATAATGGACATTATTTATGTTGGATCCGAATTTACTCCGAAATGAACTTGATCTTGTTGCTAATAAATTAGCACGCCGTGGATTTAAATTAGATGTTGATACTATCCGTCAACTAGAAGAAAAACGCAAAGTATTACAAGTTGAAACCGAGAATTTGCAAGCTGAGCGTAATGCTCGCTCAAAGGCAATTGGTGAAGCTAAAGCACGAGGCGAGGATATCTCAGCTGTACGTGAAGAAGTGAATAAGCTTGGTGAAAAACTTAATAGCGCTAAAGCTGAGCTTGATATCTTACTTAACCAAATTAAAGATATAGCTTCTACTATTCCTAATATTCCTGATGACTCCGTTCCTGATGGCAAAGATGAAAATGACAATATAGAAATTTCTCGCTTTGGAACCCCACGAACGTTTGATTTCCCGATTCAAGATCATGTTGCATTGGGCGAGCGCTTTGGTGGGCTAGATTTCGCAGCAGGAGTAAAGCTAACCGGTGCACGTTTTGTCGTGATGAAATCACAAATAGCACGCTTACATCGAGCTATAACTCAATTTATGTTAGATTTGCACACTGAACAACATGGTTATGCCGAGATTTATGTGCCGTATTTGGTAAATCAGACAACGCTTTTTGGCACAGGACAATTGCCGAAGTTTGCGGGTGATTTATTTCATACTAAACCGCTAGATGAAGAAACAGAAAGCAGCAATTATGCATTAATTCCAACTGCTGAAGTGCCTGTAACCAATCTCGTGCGTGATGAAATTCTTGATGAAAGCGTATTACCATTAAAAATGACAGCACATACGCCGTGCTTCCGCTCTGAAGCAGGATCTTATGGTAAAGATACTCGCGGATTAATTCGTATGCATCAATTTGATAAAGTCGAATTGGTTCAAATTGTTAAGCCTGAAGAATCTATGCAAGCATTAGAAGAACTTACTGCCCATGCGGAAAAAGTTCTACAATTACTTGAATTACCATATCGAAAAATTGTGTTATGCACTGGCGATATGGGCTTTGGTTCATGTAAAACTTACGATCTTGAAGTTTGGGTTCCAGCGCAAAATACTTATCGTGAGATCTCTTCTTGCTCTAATATGTGGGATTTCCAAGCACGTCGCATGCAAGCTCGTTACCGTAATAAGGCCGATAATAAAACTTATTTAGTTCATACTTTAAATGGTTCAGGATTAGCGGTTGGTCGCACACTGGTTGCCATTATGGAAAACTACCAACAGGCAGATGGAACAATTAAAATCCCATCCGTCTTAATTCCTTATATGAATGGCGTTGAGTTTATCGGATAAAACTGGACATTACACATACAATAGCGCTAATAATTAGCGCTATTTTTTTATTAATTAAGGTGGAAAAATGATAAAAGGCATTACACTTTCGATACTGGCGTCATGCCTTTTTGGTTTACTTTATTACTATCCTGTTTTATTACAACCGTTATCCGTTATTGATATTTTCTGTTGGCGATTATTAACTTCTTTTCCTGCTATTATTGTTCTTATTTCTATAGAAAAACAGTGGCCTGAAATTGCAATGCTACTAACACGAATTAAGCAGCAACCATCGTTGCTTATTGGGCTATTATTCTCTTCATTACTGCTAACAATACAAATGTTGATTTTTATTTGGGCTCCCCTTAATGGGCACGGATTATCGGCATCACTAGGATATTTTTTATTACCATTAACCATGGTAATTATTGGGCAGCTCGTCTACCAAGAAAAGTTAAGTTTTTTACAAAAAATATCAGTTGGACTGGCGGTATTAGGCGTTATTATTGAAATCTATATGACCCAAGCATTTTCATGGGAAACTGCCGTTATTGCATTAGGTTACCCTATTTACTTCATGGTTCGGCGTAAGTTGCAAATAGAAGGTATTGCAGGTACATTTTCTGACTTCTTTTTTATTTTCTTAGGTTGCTTAGGCTACTTTTTAATAAGTCATCGTGTTAACAAGATACTTGATGATCTTATCCATTTCCATCTATATATTCCAATGTTGGGCATAATAACCGCACTAGCATTTGCGATGTATTTTATGGCAAGACGACTATTACCAATGGGTTTGTTTGGTTTACTTGGCTATGTAGAGCCAGTATTACTTACTATTGTCTCTGCCTTATTTTTACATGAATCAATTTCGCCTGAACACATTGTCTCATATGGGCTTATTTGGTCGTCAGTTTGTGTTCTTGCTTTAGAAGGTTGCCTTTTTGTTTTACGAGCAATAAAGCGAAAAATAATATGGTGAAAACCGCAGATGGAAGGCATATGATCATTCATATGCCTTTTATTTTATTTACTGAAGGTGACATAATGGCCATAAGTTTCTAAAATGCCTTGGATCCTGTCCATGGTTTCTCTTGGCGGTGCCTCAACGCCAGCCAATTTATATTCGTCACCAAGCGTGTCCCATTTATAAGCCCCTAATTTGTGATAAGCTAATAATTCTACGCGCTCAATATTATCCATTCCTTGAATGAATTTACCGAGTAAATGAGCGGAATCATCATCATCAGTCCATCCTGGTACAACCACATAACGTATCCAAGTTCTTTTGTTAATTTTTTGTAGATGTTTAGCAAATTCTAGAACACGTTTATTAGGCACACCAACTAGTTTTTGATGAATTTCATCATTGACCTGTTTTAAATCGAGCATCACTAAATCAGTGACTTCTAAAAGTTCATCCATTATATGATCGAGCTGCCTAGCATACCCATTAGTATCTAAACAGGTACTAATACCCTCTTGATGGCAAGCTCTAAACCATTGAGTAACAAATTCAGCTTGTAAAGTTGCTTCACCACCAGAGGCCGTTACACCACCACCATTTGGCATAATGAAGCTTTTGTAAGAAACAATCTCTTTCATCAACTCATCAACGGTAACTTCTCGACCTGCTTTTAAATCCCACGTATCGCGATTATGGCAATACAAGCAGCGCATTAAGCACCCCTGAAAAAAAACAATAAAACGAATCCCAGGACCATCTACAGTACCGAAAGATTCGAAAGAGTGAATACGACCTATAATAGGCGACTTTGTTGTCATAATTATGTTTTGTTGTTCCATAGATAATCTCTAATCATTGCTCATATTGCTTTTTTAATCATTTTAACCCTGATAATGACTAAATTACACCAATTGTATTAATCAATACGAATTATATTTCCGTTTAATTATATCGAATAATGACCCATAATATTTAATTATTATCATCGTATTCATATTTAATTACAGTGGCACAAATAGTATTTTAGCGTTGATAAAAAAATAGCGCCTTAAGGGCGCTATTTTAATTAAGTAATCAATGACTAAAGTCGGGTAGCAACGACACATTACTGTGTCGCCGCCCCCTAAGAACTGTACGAGCGAATTTCTCCGCATACAGCTCAAGCCTTTCTATTAACTTATTGCTAAGTCGGTTTCAATACGTCTAACTTTAGCGCATGAACTTTAGTATGACACACAGGATGTAATAATACCCTGTTTTTCAGCTTATTATCCCCGCCATTTACACGGTATATGATATGGTGGTCATGCCAGCCCGTCTCTTTTGTGATAGAAAGATGACATAATCCACAACGCCCTTTTTGTTCCTTATATAACCTTTGCCATTGACTTCTGTGCGAATAATCTTCGTACATCCGTTTTTGGTATAGCGTTTCGCCGTATAATTCCCATTCAGGTAGAAACGGATTGTATTCCGATTTCACCTTTACATGACGTTTAATTTCTGTTTTACTGCACAGCAGTAATTCCATCCATATCTTTTCGCCGTGCCGATTCGTTGTATGTGTACCAAATATCCAGTCCCTGCTTTGTATCCTTGTAAAATATTTCTCTTTTACAAATCGTTTCCGTCTGTTACTGTGTCTTCGACAACACCAACGCCAAATCGCTCGCCAGACTAAATGGTCTACTTTACTGTACGTTTCTTTAGCAACAATGCTACGGTGATAGTTAGCCCATCCCCTTAACATTGGATTTAATTTTGCTATCAGTATGTCTTGCTTAACCATCTTCATTGCGCTTATTGTCTCTTTTACCTTGCGATAAAATGCTTTCACATTCTTTTTACTCGGTTTTATCAACAATTTGCCTTTAAATGATTTTACTGTCCAGCCTAAGAAATCAAATCCTTGCTCGATATTAACAACATGAGTTTTCTTTTCCGATAAGGTTAATCCCCTTTCTTTCAAAAATTCCCGCATTATTGGCAGAGCTTCATCTTCAAGTAATTCTTTCGAACTCCCCGATATAATAAAATCGTCCGCATATCGAACCATGTACACCTTATTGGCTCGCCGTTGTCTATTTCCTATTACACCGAAGTGTTTCGTTAATAGTTCGTCCATGCCATCCAGTGCCATATTCGCCAAAGTCGGTGAAATAATACCCCCTTGTGGTGTACCTTCCTCCGTCCGCTTAACCTGCCCCATGTCCACTACGCCCGATTTTAACCATTTTGCTAATATCCGCTTATTCATCGGTATATTCGCTATTAACCAATCATGGCTTATATGGTCAAAACAACCCTGTATATCGGCATCCAATACCCATTGCGCCGTTTGTCTCATTTGACTCCCTTTGCGTGAGAATATCTTATGCACGTGGCTTATCGCGTCCGCCGTTGAGCGATTGATGCGAAATCCATACGAGTTTTTATCTGCTGTAGTTTCAGCAACAGGCTGTAAAGCAAATAAGTATAGCGCTTGCATTGCTCTATCTTTCATGGTCGGAATGCCTAATGGGCGCTTCTTTCCATCCGATTTCGGAATATAAACCCGCTTTAATGGCTTCGGTCTATATCCTTTACTTGTCAGCGTTGCAATCGCTTCCCATTTACTCTTTGGTGTTGACCATGTTACTTTGCCAACGCCTGCCGTTCTTTTACCTCTGTTTTCCGTCACCCTTCGTACTGCCAATTGCTTGGCGTACGTTGAGCGTGTTAGTAACCTTTGTAAGCGTTTAACCTTACGGTAGTCACCTTCAATTGTTGCCTTCGCAATCCGTACCTGCAATCCCTTAACATGTTTTGTTGCTTTGACCCAATCTATATTGTGCCATAGCTCATTCATGTCAGGAGTCGCTGGAGCTGGACTACTTTTAACTTTTTGGTTAAACTTAGTGTACTCTTTCATACTTACTCCTGTAGTAACAGAAATAAGCAGAAATCTACTTGGTTTGGTGTGAATAATTTCTTCTCGTGTGAACAGGGAGAAGAATTATTCAAATGACCAAATAAAATTCTACTTCTCTGTCACATGGTGAATTGTTAGAGTAGGGAAATGGGCTTGTTTTCACTTGCCTGTTTCCTTTCCTCACCCAATCATTCCCGAAGAAATGACCACAAAAGGATTAGCCAACATCTTACGATGAAAGACCAGTTAGAAGTCTGCACCCTTTCGAGTTAGGTCATATTTCATACCCTATATCAGCCATTACAGCCAATCATTCGCTTTCTCTAACCTCCTTTACCTGCACTCCCAACAGTATCGCTTGCGCTTTACCTGCCCTAAGGCGGAAATACAGGCTTACCAAGTTCCATTATTATCACACAAATAGTTAAGATGTTGTCTGTTCGCCGATAGTGTTTATGATGACGTATCCCCAATGTAAAGAAGGATAACCCACTATGTACCATTTTGGTTAGAGCTTGTCAGTAGCTTAAGCTCTTTGCAATTCACGGCGTTTATCAACAATTCACTTACGTTCATCTTTCTATTTAGCCTAGCCCCTCATGACATGCTACTTGTCATTACTTAACGTTACCTCACGATAAACATTAACCTTGCTATTCCTCAAGGGGGTACATTGTCGGGAAGCTCCGCACCAGACCGTTACCCGTCTCGCACTATCCCTAGGCTACTGTTAGTCATATAACAGGTTGTCTATTCATCATGCTTATTTCCTATAATTACGATTGATTCAACAATGATAATAACAGCTTACGCACTGCTTATATAACTGCTCGAGTGAAATAAGTAGGCTCTTACACCTGATATTTTACCAATAATATATTGTAGACATGATTCTCCATTGCCCCTTCATTATCAACCTTAAAGTTAGTATTACGCTTAACTTTAATATTGTGTTGATTAATGTTGCGACTAATCACTTTGTCTATATTGTAATTACTTTCTTAATGTTTTACCCTGTGGTTTTGAATAAACCCTGGGCATTAAGTCGTATCTTATTAGTTAAAAAGAGACGTCGGCAATCGTTTTATTGCTCGCCTTGTAGTTGTGTATAGTCCAACTATGACTGGAGAGTGTAAGACTCTCAAAAGGCTCCAGTTTACTTCATGGCGAAGTTTTGATGTCAGCTATATCTTCGGCTCATCATGTAGTTGTATATAGTTCAACTCTGGACTGGTAAGGTTTATACCTTACAAAGGGCTTACAAGAATACGTCCCCTCTTGTATACGGGTTGAAAGGTTATCTCTATAACGCTTTCTGTATTATCTCCCTTTCGGGAGTATGAAGGCTCCCTCGAGGAGTTTACAAGCTGGTAAATAAGGAAAGAATATTTCATCTTCGCGCTTATCTACCGATAAAAGGGGAAAGTATTTCATTTCCGCCTTTTATCTTACTTGATTTTTACAAAAAACTTCATAAAAATCAAGTATTTAGCGCTGCTTGTCGCACTACATAGATTGCGTAAATGTACGGCTAATTACGTCATTTTGTTGTTCTTTAGTTAATGAGTTGAAGCGTACCGCATATCCAGAAACACGAATGGTTAATTGCGGATATTTTTCAGGGTGCTCCATTGCATCTAATAATGTATCACGATTTAATACGTTAACATTTAGATGTTGACCACCTTCAATTGTTGCCTCGTGATGGAAGTAACCGTCCATTAAGCCAGCTAAATTGCGTTTACGCACATCATCATCTTTACCTAATGCATTTGGAACGATAGAGAAAGTATAAGAAATACCGTCTTTAGCGTAAGCAAATGGTAGTTTAGCAACAGAAGTTAATGAAGCCACCGCACCTTTTTGGTCACGTCCGTGCATTGGGTTAGCACCTGGTCCAAACGGTGCTCCTGCACGACGTCCATCTGGTGTGTTACCTGTTTTCTTACCATATACAACGTTTGATGTAATTGTAAGTACAGATTGTGTTGGAATTGCATTACGATAAGTTTTAAGTTTTTGAATTTTCTTCATAAAACGTTCAACTAAATCAACAGCAATGTCATCAACTCGTGGGTCATTGTTACCAAATTGTGGGTATTCACCTTCAATTTCGAAGTCAGTCGCTAAACCATCTTCATCACGAACTGTTTTTACTTTAGCGTATTTAATCGCAGAAAGTGAGTCAGCAGCAACAGAAAGACCCGCAATACCACATGCCATAGTACGAATAACATCACGATCATGTAATGCCATTAATGATGCTTCGTAGCTGTATTTATCGTGCATATAGTGAATTGCATTTAATGCTGTTACGTATTGTTTTGCTAACCAATCCATAAAGTGGTCTAAACGAGCAAATACTGTATCGAAATCTAAATATTCATCCATAATTGGATCTTCTTTAGGACCGACTTGCATTTTTAATTTTTCATCCACACCGCCGTTGATTGCGTATAGAAGTGTTTTAGCAAGGTTTGCACGCGCACCAAAGAATTGCATTTGTTTACCAACGATCATTGGGCTTACACAACATGCAATAGCATAGTCATCATTGTTAAAGTCAGGACGCATTAAATCATCATTTTCATATTGTAATGATGAAGTATCAATTGATACTTTTGATGCAAACTCTTTAAACCCACTTGGTAATTTTTCAGACCAAAGGATAGTCATATTAGGTTCTGGTGATGGACCCATTGTATATAAAGTATTTAAGAAACGGAAAGAAGTCTTAGTAACTAAAGTACGACCATCAACTCCCATACCTGCGATAGATTCAGTTGCCCAAATTGGATCGCCAGAGAATAATTCATCATATTCAGGAGTACGTAAAAAACGAACCATACGTAATTTCATAACGAAATGGTCAACAATTTCTTGCGCATCTTTTTCCGTAATTAATCCTGCTTCAAGATCACGTTGGAAGTAAATATCAAAGAAAGTCGACGTACGACCTAATGACATTGCCGCACCATTTTGTGATTTAACCGCAGCTAAATAACCAAAATAAGTCCATTGAACAGCTTCTTGTGCTGTTTTAGCAGGTTCAGAAATATCGAAACCATATTTAGCCGCCATTTCTTTGATTTGACCAAGTGCACGATGTTGTTCTGCGATTTCTTCACGACGTTGCATTGTCATGGCTAAATCAACACCATTTTCAAAATCAGCTTGTAGTGAATTGAATTGTGCAAATTTGTCTTTCATTAAGTAGTCGATACCGTAAAGTGCTACACGACGGTAATCCCCAATGATACGACCACGACCATAAGCATCAGGAAGACCAGTGATAACCCCTGATTTACGACAACGAAGGATATCTGGCGTATAGATATCGAAAACACCTTGGTTGTGGGTTTTGCGGTATTCAGTGAAGATTTTTTTGACTAATGGATCTAGCGTTCTGTTATAAGCTTTACAAGAATTCTCGATCATTTTGATACCACCAAACGGGATAATCGCACGTTTTAGTGGTTTTTCAGTTTGTAAGCCAACAATTTTTTCTAAATCTTTTTCAATATAACCTGCGTCATGAGCAGTAATTGTCGAAATAACACTGGTATCAAAATCCACAGGGGCATGGGTAGCATTTTCAACTTTGATGCCTTCCATTACTTTAGCCCATAACTTAGTTGTAGCTTCTGTCGCGCCAACTAAGAAAGACTCATCACCCTCGTATGGCGTGTAGTTCTTTTGAATAAAATCGCGGACATTAACATTATTTTGCCAATCACCATCTTTAAATCCTTTCCAAGCAACAGCTTGTACTTCGTTTAAATTACTCATAGTTTTTCACCTCAGGTTTACAAAAATATCTATTCATCCTTTTTTATATGAGGATAAATATCATAAAATCAATGTGGCTTACGTAAATATAAAGCCCAATAAGGTAGTGCAACCGCTAAACCACCTAAAATATTCCCAATTGTTACAGGAATTAAATTATTTAAAACAAAATGCGTTACCGTTAGTTCTTTAAATGCATCAGGAGACACGCCAATTGCTTGCCAAAATTCGGGTGACGCAAAGTTATTAATCACAATACCCATTGGGATCATAAACATATTGGCAATGCTATGCTCAAAACCACTGGCAACAAACATTGCAACAGGAAGGACCATGATTAACATCTTATCAAGTAAACTACGACCTGCATAACTTAGCCATGCAGCTAAACAAACCATTAGATTAGCTAAAAAACCAAGGCATACGGCCTCAATAAAGGTATGATGTAACTTGTGATCTGCCGTTTGAAGAACATTTAGCCCCCATAAGCCATTAGCAACCATATACTGGCCAGAAAACCAAATTACTGTGACAAACAGTATAGCACCAATAAAGTTACCGATATAGACTAAAATCCAATTACGGAGCATTTTTATCCAGCTCACTTTGTGCGTCATTTTAGGCAAAATCGTTAATACTGTTGAAGTAAATAAGTCTGAGCCACAGCAAACAACCAGCATAAGACCTAATGAGAAACAAATGCCCCCCACCAATTTTGCTAAGCCAAACGCAACTGTTGCAGTGCCTGTGGTTACGGTAATGTAAAATACGAAAGCAATTGAGATAAAAACACCTGCAAGAATTGCAGATAAAATCGTGCTAGCTGGGTGTTTGTTTACTTTGTAATGGCCAATGTCTTCGGCAATTTGGGTCATTTGTGCGGGAGAATATGAATCAACAAGTTTATCGGTACTCAAACTAACATCCTCAAAAAAACTAGGGTTTTATGAGAGGCATAGTATACTCAAAATTTGACGCAGATCACGTTTTTTTTTATTAAAAATAATTTAAAGCTCAAAAAGCGTTGTTTATTAAAGATATTGACTATAGTAAAAAAATAGTAAGCTCTATTTTATAAAAAAACATACTATTATCTTTAATAAGCCGCTTTAGTAACGTGAATTTCTGTACGATGTAGGCTTACTTTGCTTGTTGACCAATATGTTATCTAATTAAATTTATTAGAGAAATTTTAACAAAAAAGCCTGATTAATTTTTTAAACAAAAGCTAATGTGCTTTTTTTATAGTTACTCTTATCATCGAATATCGCCTTTTGAGGCTATCTTGGCAATGTTTTGATATTTAAATGTTGTGGTATTCAAATTTTTCCAGAAAAATTCGTTCCGCTTTTGTCACTCTGTTTTACGCAACCACGCTGATTTATTGCTGATAAAACAGTATCTCACTAGATATCTTTGTTTGGCGGACGAATCTGGCTCTGTCGGTGTCATATTCTGCCACCGAATAACACTGTGCTATTATTCAGTTAGCGAATTAAAAAGGAAGCCTTTTTATTAAAAAAATACTTCAGAAAAACCATTGATTTTATTTAAGTTTTTATTTTATGTAAAATCATATAGTTACAAAGTATTACGTATAAAGTATTACACTTTTTGGCTTGACTTCTAAACCTAAAATTTTTTAAGCTTTTTATTGACTTACGCAACTGCGCTGATTTATTGCTGATAAAACAGTATCTCACTAGCTATCTTTGTTTGGCAGGCTAATCTGACTCTATCGGTGGTATATTCTGCCACCAAATAACAATGTGCGATTATTCAGTTAGCGAATTAAAAAGGAAGCCTTTTTATTAAAAAAATACTTCAGAAAAACCATTGATTTTATTGAAGTTTTTATTTTGTGTAAAATCATATAGTTACAAAGTATTACGTATAAAGTATTACACTTTTTGGCTTGACTTCTAAGCCTAAAATTTTTTAAGCTTTTTATTGACTTACGCAACTGCGCTGATTTATTGCTGATAAAACAGTATCTCACTAGCTATCTTTGTTTGGCAGGCTAATCTGACTCTATCGGTGGTATATTCTGCCACCAAATAACAATGTGCGATTATTCAGTTAGTGAATTAAAAAGGAAGCCTTTTTATTAAAAAAACACTTCAGAAAAACCATTGATTTTATTGAAGTTTTTATTTTGTGTGAAATCATATAGTTATAAAGTATTGCACTTTTTGGCTTAACATCCAAGCCTAAAATTTTGTAAGTGTTTTAGGTAGCTATGCAATTATGGTAATGATGCGTAAGCCGCTTGTCAGTTTATTCTTTCAAAAACAATAATCTATTTTGCTCCCATGTAACCTAGCTGGCGCCATGATTCGTAAACGACAACAGCTACCGAGTTAGATAAGTTCATACTACGGCTTGTGGCTAACATAGGAATACGTATTTTTTTATCTTGAGGCAGTGCATCTAGTATTGTGTTAGGTAAGCCGCGGGTTTCTGGGCCAAACATTAAAAAGTCATTTTGTTGGTAATTAACTTCACTATGCGGTTTTTGTCCTTTTGTGGTTAAAGCATACACTTGTGTTAACCAGTCTATTTGATTGGTATCTACAAAATGGTCCAAATTTTTGTAACGTTTTACATCGACAAATTCTTGATAATCAAGCCCTGCTCGTTTTAACTTTTTGTCATCCCAATAAAAGCCCATGGGTTCAATAATATGTAAGTTAAAGCCAGTGTTAGCGCAAAGACGAATAATGTTGCCAGTATTGGCAGGAATTTCCGGTTCAAATAAAACGATGTTTAATGCAGTATTTGACACAATAGTTCTCTTTTATTATTTATATTTATGAATGGGTAATATTATCACAATTCGAAGTCCACCAAGGTGGCTTTTTTCTGCGGTAACCGTGCCGTGATCGCGTATGATTGCATTAGCGACTATTGCGAGCCCGAGTCCTGTTCCACCAGATTGTCGATCACGCGCTTCGCTTGTGCGATAAAATGGCCTAAATATTTGCGCTAATTCACTTTCAGCTACACCTATGCCATCATCATCTATGGTAATTGTTATCTTTTGTTTTTTTACTTCAAAATTGATAATAATTTGTTTGTTTGAATAGCGAAATGCGTTTCGTATAACATTTTCAAGTGCACTGCATAACGCAACTGGATAACATAAAATAGTGTGGTTAGTTGGCCGATTAACCACTGAAAAACTTTTTCCTATTTGTTCGGCTTCAAACGCCGCATTATCCAACACGGGTTTAAATAGAAGATCAATTTGATTAAATTCACGAATTTCATTATTGTCATATTGCTGTCTTGCCAATAATAGTAAGTCACCAATCATAGCATCTAGCTTTATTGCTTCATTATTGATACGTATAACTTCACTGCTTTCGCCTTGTTTTCGACGCAATAAAGAAGTAGCAAGTTGTAAGCGTGTTAGTGGTGTACGTAATTCGTGAGAGATATCTGAAAACAGACGTTGTTGCAATGCTTGCATTCGTTTTAGCTCTCTTAACATAAGATTAAAACTAGCGCCCGTTGCTTTATATTCAGATGATCCTATTTTTTCAAGATCTGGCCACTCTTGCAAATTACCTTTAGCAACCTGATCTGCCGCTTGTTTTAGCCTTCGTGCCGGTTTTGCTATGCTCCAAGATAACCAAAGCAAAAAAGGTGAACTGGCCAGCATAGTCAGCGTTAGTAATAAAAAAGGGTGATCAAAAATAAAATTAACAAATTGGGATTGGCTATCTGTTGCGGGTTGTAAAATATATAATTGATATTGAGCATTCGTATAATGAATCAAAAAAGGCCCTATAATTTCTTGGGTATCATAAATCTGCTTTGCTGGATCATCAACATTATGAGATTTTTGGCTAAAGTTTTTTATCAAATCAATATTTTTAGTTTCAGCGGTTATAATTTGCTCATTGGGAGTAACTATAAATAAAGATTGAGCTGGTTTTTGATGCGTATTCATTACCACAATAAAACGCATCCACCAGCGAAAACTATCTTTGGGTACATTGGCAAGATCATTTTCAATTTGTCGAGCAAGTTTATTACCGATTTTTTTATCTTTATTTGCTAAATACGTTAAATTTCGCGAATCGAGATTGGGTAGCACCATAATTAACATTAAGAAAGAAGCTATCGTTAATAAAAATATAGTGAAAATTTTGATAGCTAGCCTGTCAAAAAACCACATGTTATCTGACCTTTATTATAGTATTATTCTAGTCTTGTAATAAATCATCATGTCGGTCAATGACAAATAAGTAGCCTTTAGAACGTAATGTTTTAATCCAAGGTAAACCATCACTTCTTGGCGGAAGCTTTTTGCGCAAATTAGACACGTGAACATCAATCGAGCGAGCTAGTGGAACAAACTTTTTTCCTAAAACCGATGCAGTTAGCATGTCGCGTGAAATTATTTTACCCCCTTGCTCAATAAATTTTAGCAATACTTGAAACTCTGTCCCTGTTAAATCAATGTACTTATTATCAAAAAAAGCAGCTTGTTGTTTTCGATTTACGTTAAGTTTATCAATAATATATTGAGTTGGCTTATCAGAATCATCATTTGAGATATTATCCCAACGTGCTCTTCGTAATTGCGCATTAATTCGAGCTATAAGTTCTCTGTCATTGAATGGTTTTAGAATGTAATCATCAGCACCAAGCTCAAGCCCATTAATTTTATCATGTTCATTATCTTTGGCTGTTAAAAAAATAATCGGAACTGTAAATTGAGATCTGAGTTGAGATAACACACTAAACCCGTTCATTTCAGGCATCATAATATCAAGTAGCACAAGATCGATAGTATCGTCAAATTTTTCTAAAGCCTCAATGCCCGTATTAGCGATTTCAATTTGATACCCTTCTAATTCGAGCAATTCACGTAATAATAAAGCAATCTCAACATCATCATCAACTATAAGTAATTTGCTATTCATTACACTCCTCTTTATATATTTTTGATATTTATGTTAAATAACAAGCATAATTTATGCACAAAATCCATTATATATGTAAAAAATACAAATAATATAGTAACGTATTGTTAAGTTTTATAAAGTAAATATTTTTACGTTATTAAATCCTTGATCGATTAAATAAAGTGCTTGTAACTTGCTCATAACACCACGATCGCAATATAGTAAATATTGTTTTGACTGATCCAAATTGCCAAATTGTGTTGCTAATTTATAAAATGGAATAAGTTTGATTTCAACATCATTCAATACAAGTGGATTATCCTCTTGCTCGTCTGGCGAACGAATGTCAATGACCACGTGATCAGCATTAAGTGTTGTAATTGTTTCAACATGAGTAATCTTAGTGTCAGCTTGTTTAGCAATCTCACGAATATCAATATTTTCAGCTTCAGCAACGGCTTTATCTAAAATAGTGAAATCAAAATTCAGCTCTTCCGCTTCAATTTTTTCTTTTACTGCTTTAACTGTTGGGCTTTTAGAAATCACACCACAAAATTCTGGCATGGTTTTAGCTATATCCTCAGTACCAATTTGGCGCGCAAGATTGATAATTGTTTCTTTATCATGTGTGATTAGAGGTCGTAAGATTAGTGTGTCACTAACATTATCAATTAATCGTAAATTGGTCAGCGTTTGGCTCGATACTTGCCCTAATGCCTCTCCAGTAACAAGTGCTTCTACTTTATAACGCTGTGCAATTTTTGATGCTGCACGAACCATCATTCGTTTTAAAACAACGCCCATTTGTCCATCATCGATCTTCTCAAGAATTTCACCAACCACATCAGAAAAATTAATCGCAATAAAACGCACTTTATGCGAACTACCATAACGTTCCCAAAGATAATGAGCCATTTGTTTAACACCAATCTCGTGAGTTTTTCCACCAAGATTAAAGAAACAATAATGTACACGGCTTCCACGTCGCATTAACATATAACTTGACACGCCTGAATCAAAACCACCCGATATAAGTGAAATGACATCTTCTTGTGTACCCGTAGGAAAACCACCAATGCCAGTATGCCGACCTTTAATAAGTAGTAATTTGTCGTTATCAATTTCAAGGTTAACTGTAATTTCTGGATGATTTAATTTAACCTTAGCCGAAGAAACATATTGATTGAGCCCACCACCAACATAACGTTCAACATCAATTGAAGAAAATTCATGCTTGCCACGACGTTTTACACGTACACAAAATGTTTTATCTTCAATTAATGGCGCATAATAAACCACTGCCTTTTCAAAAATATCATGCATATCAACGAAAGTGATTTCATCAACGGCTAAAATATGATGAATACCGGGGATCCTTGTTAATAATTCGAGTATCTTGGCTTCACTATTTTCAATTTTTGGGCGAACTTCAATAAAATCCCAATGACGAATAACAGCAACATCTTCAATATGATGTTTTAAAATATTACGAATATTGCTGGTGAGTATTTTAATAAAACGTAAACGAACAGAATCACTTTTGATGGTTATTTCAGGAAAAAGTTTAACAATAAATTTCATAAATAGAGCTTACCATAATAAAAATGGCGACATTATACTGCTTTTTAGATAAGAACGCACAATTGATTATTATACTCTCACTATTAGAGTGAGCTGGCTAATATTGCATATTTTTCTATTAATGCTAACCCTGTAAATAGTGTGATTGTAGATAAATATGGCATGGTTGTACTTACTTGGTCCCACTATTATTACTGGTTTTTTTCATCTGATGAATTTCCACTGACAGAACAATATCCAGAATATTTTAACAAATATGCAATTGATGCTTGGATAGGACAAATTCAAGTATGGGGGAAAAGAACAGTTATTACATGCTGTATGCAAGGCATAATGACGCCAATTCAAGTTGAAAAATAGTTTTGGTTGCAATAATGGTAATATTGATTTTAGTTTAAAAATTAGTAACTTTTTATTAATTAAAAAGGACATTTTATACAACAAGCCAACAATTCTTGAAATTTTACTTGCTTGTTGGCTTGTCTTTCGCTAATATTTCGCACCAATAGATTCTGTTGTAGAACACATAAAATTGACAGGTTGAAATGTACGAATTTTTGATTGTGAGTTATTTGATTATCGCTTTAGCGATTATCGCTTTAGTTTTGATTCAACGAGGCAAAGGGGCTGATATGGGTTCTTCTTTTGGCTCGGGTGCGTCAGCAACTTTGTTTGGTTCTTCTGGTAGTGGAAATTTTTTAACTCGCGCTACAACTTTGTTAGGTATTTTGTTTTTTATCATAAGCATTTTACTATCGAATTTGGGTAGCAAACCGCACGTAACTAGAACTGGCGAGTTTGATAGCCTTGAAGATACTATACCAACAACAACACAACAAAACGAAAGCAAAACGGAACAAATAACCGCTCCAGTTGCTCAACCAACACAACAGAATTCAACATCGGATATTCCTGAATAAAAACGGCGCCGTGGTGGTGAAATTGGTAGACACGCTATCTTGAGGGGGTAGTGCTCTAAGAGCATGCGGGTTCAAGTCCCGCCCACGGCACCAAATCAATAAACATCAGCATTCTTTTAAACCCTACAAAGCACATCAAACCCAGTAATAACAAGCCTTAAAGTCTATTTTATTGCCCATTAAGTATCAGTAAGGTACATTTACAACCAAAAATAATGGGGGTATATTTGGGGGTATAATTAAATACCTCTATTATTGCGTACCCCCAAAGGTGAAAAATGGCTGTAAAAACTACCCCCTTAACTGACACCCAAATAAAAGCGTTAAAAGCCACTAGTAAGGATAAAAAGTATTTTGATGGTGGTGGCCTTTTTCTATTAGTTAAATCAACAGGAGCTAAATTATGGCGATTTAAATATAAAAAACCGATATCACATAAAGAGACATTATTATCTTTCGGTAAATACCCAGAAACATCACTACAACAAGCGCGAAAACAACGACATGAAGCACGCGAATTAATTAAACAAGGGATAGATCCACAACATTACAAAGCGGAACAAGAACAACGTAAGCAAGAAGCTTGTAATAATACCTTTTACGCTATGGCTGAAAGATGGCTTAAATTCAAAATAGAACAAGGATTAGAAGAGCAAACGCTCAAAAAAGCTTGGCGTTCATTAGAAAATCATGTTTTCCCTTATATAAAAGATATTCCAATAAACCAAGTAACAGCTATCAAAGCTATTAACGCATTACAGCCATTAAATAACAATAATAAATACGAGACAGTAAAAAGAGTATGTAGGCGAATCAATGAAATTATGTATTATGCTGTCAATATGGGCATCATTGATAATAACCCTCTGGCTAAAATTACCGATGTATTTAATAGCCCGAAAGTAAAAAATCAGCCAACTATTCCCCCTACTGAGTTACCGCAGTTTATGCAAGCTTTAGCTATGGCAAAGATTGAATTACAAACCAGATGCGTGATTGAATGGCAGTTATTAACATTAACGCGACCAAGTGAAGCCGTTGGGGCTAAGTGGGAAGAAATTAATCTAGATAAAAAATTATGGAGTATTCCTGCCGAACGCATGAAAATGGATAGACCCCACAATATACCTTTATCACCGCAAGCAATAAAAATACTTGAGATAATGAAATCTATTAATCATAAAAGTGAATTTGTTTTCCCAACCGCTAGGCCTCCCTACAATAAGCCAATGAGTAGCCAGACTGCCAACATGGCAATAAAACGCATGGGGTACAAAGATAAGCTAGTTGCGCATGGTTTAAGAGCTTTAGCAAGTACCGCTTTAAATGAGCAAGGTTTTAATTATGATGTAATTGAAAGCGCATTATCTCATGTGGATAAAAACGCAGTAAGGCGAGCCTATAACAAAGCTGAGTATGAGCGTCAAAAAAGAATCATGCTTGATTGGTGGGGTGACTTTGTCGAACAAGCCAGCCAAGGAAATGTCTCACTATCTGGTACTCGTAATTTAAAGTTAGTAAATCATTAACCATATCGCGCTATTCATACCGTGCCCCATATTTGGGTTACGATAAACCGTCACTCAAATTTGAGTTACTTCAATAATACCCCTCCTCAAAATTGAGGGGGCTTTTTCAAATGTCACCCTTTACTTATATTAGTCATTAGGCTGTTTTTATATCTACCCCCCATAATTTAAAACTTTTAATATAAAGTGTTCACCACTATTCACCAACCTAATATTAATTTATATATATCAATATATTATATACTTATTATATATATTTTTGGTGTTCACTAGTGTTCACTACTATACACATTATTAAAACAATCCTGATCCTATAATTAACCAATTGAAATATAAATATATTTATATAAACCCATTTATCTATGAAAATAAAATTATTATTAATCATAGCGTTAATTTATGGTGGTTTTTAGGTTGATCCAGGGCGAAATTAAAAGCCTAAATGCTTTATGGTGATTTCCACCATGCAGGTATTAAATTTGCAATCAGCTAAAAAGCCAGCAGGTTTATTACATTGGCTGGGCTAATTTTGGACACGTTAAAAAGCAATCTAATAATTTGCCTTATTAGGTTATAATAGCTTTATTATTAGTAAGTTAGATGGCAATATGGTAGGAAGAAAATCAAAATTAAAGGACATGTTAGAGCTAGGGCAAGAGTATTTGCATAAGCAGGGTTATATCAATAATAGCGAAGTGATCCCCTCTGTGGCTGGACTGGCTTTATATGCTAACTGTTCAAGGTCAAGTTTATATAATTATGCAAGTTCAAGCGAAGAATTTAAGGACATGTTAGAACTTATCAAGGCACGCCAAGAAGTGGAATTAATTAATAAAGGCTTAAAAGGCGAATTTAACGCGAGTATTGCCAAATTGATGCTTGCTAATCATGGTTATTCTGAAAAACAGATATTAGATCATCAATCTATGGGTAGTGGCATTACAGCCAAATCCCAACCAATGCGTATTGAGCTAGTAGCACCATAATTTAATAGATAATCACTAGTACTTATAAAAAGGTATCCAAGCAAGTATCCAGCAAAAAGCACCTAATAAGTGGATACCAATTTCATCATACAAGCCAGTTAACAAGTTAGCGCACTCCAAAAGCGTACTTAATAGATACGTACTAACCATAGTTATATATCTTTGGTTTAACTAATGTGAAATCTGATGAATTGGTACGCACTAAAGAGGTACGCACAAAGGTACGCACCGAAAATATACTTAACGAGCAGATACTAATTGAAGCTAATGATGAAATAATTACTACTGCTCGCTTCCATAAAAAAATGGAGGCAGCTTATCCTTATTATGAAGATAGCTATAATTGTAGTATCTTCTATGGGGGGGAATTTAAAAAGCCCGATAAAGGCTTATTATTTTGCTGATAAGAGACTGTTCAATATTCTGTGTCATTTCGGTAAACTATGTAACAAAAAAGGAAATGACCCATGTCCCAAGAATTTGATTTTGAAAAAGCATTAAAATTATTACAAAATGGTCAACCGCTAACGGGTAAAGATGGTATTTTAACGCCATTAATCAAGCAGCTAACAGAAGCGGCGTTATCGGCGGAATTAGATTCTCATTTAGCCAACGACATTACCCCTAATCGGCGTAATGGTAAGAGTTCAAAGACAATAAAAAGCTCATCAGGCAGTTTCGAACTTGATGCACCAAGAGATAGAAACGGTTCATTTGAACCTCAACTCATCAAAAAAAATCAGATAACATTAAACGATGAAATTGAACAAAAAATTCTCAGTATGTATGCGCTGGGGATGAGTTATAAAGATATCAGCCAGCATATTGAAGAGATTTATGCTTTTCGTCTTTCTCCTGCAACTTTAACCGCCATTACAGATAAAATCATTCCTGAGCTCAGATTATGGCAACAACGACCGCTAGAATCGCTTTATCCGTTTGTTTGGATGGATGTAATTCATTATAAAGTAAAAGAAGATGGGGTTTATCACAGCAAGGCTGTTTATACTGTACTTGCACTTAATTTAGCCGGAAAAAAGGAAGTATTAGGCTTGTATTTATCTGAAAACGAAGGGGCTCATTTTTGGTTATCGGTGTTGACCGATTTACAAAACCGAGGATTAAATGACATTTTAATTGCTTGTGTCGATGGATTAGTTGGCTTTCCTAAAGCGATTAATACTATTTACCCACAAACAGAGGTTCAACTTTGTGTTATTCATCAAATCCGCCATTCAATTAAGTATGTTGCCTCTAAACATCACAAAGCATTTATGAGCGATTTGAAACTTGTTTACAAGGCGGTCTCTCGTGAAGCAGCAATTGATGCATTAGATGAACTTGAGAAAAAATGGGGCGATAAGTATCCAATCGTCATCCAATCATGGCGTCGTAAATGGGATAATTTATCAGCTTATTTCCGCTATCCTGAGCCTATTCGTAAGGTGATT